>JANTFQ010000259.1 GCA_024763405.1 Calditrichaceae bacterium | reverse complement strand
TAAAGTTTGTCGCGTGTTTGGCCAATGGTATTTGTTCACGGTCTGAGAATTTTAAAACAGGGGTAGATTATGAAAGAAAAGACAGACAAGAAGTATCTCGTGCCCGGAATTGGGATTCTGGGACTCATTGTTACCGGTATCTTTGGTATCCTTGTTCCACGAGACGGAAGTATAGGCGACGGCCTTGGTATTATCGGTTCTGCTTTAGCCTTTGGCATTATTCTATACATTTCTTTTTCTGAATAAGGCTCTTTCTATTTTTTAACGGTGATTGAAATGCAACGCCCGTTTTATCATTTTTCCCCGGTAAATCGGGTAGTGGAATCCTTTAATCTGAACTAGAATATAAACTCTGCAGAAAAGAGAATTGTTTTTATGAGGCTAAAAAAATTTTATATATCACCCGATAGGATACTATCCTTATCCGCTATTCTTATTGCGTTAGCATCTATTTCCGTTGCCGTTTGGGAAGGAATCGAAACACGGGAGCATCATCGCTTGTCGGTTCGTCCGAAATTAGAAATATTTTATAATACCAGTAGTACAAAATTTGGATATGTGGTAGTGAATAATGGATTGGGGCCTGCCGTAATAACCGGCAAGAAAATATTTGTGGATGGAAATAAAATCAAAGAAAGCGGATTTTCCGGATATGATACCTTTCTCGAGAAACTGGATTTAACAGACCGGTATGCCGGAAACGGCGCTATCGATCCGGGCTTCACCATAAAAGCCGGAAAAAGTGAAAATATCATCATTTTTAAACTTAACAACCCGGATGAAATGGAAACCTTATTACCAAAAATTTATAGCCGGGTACAGATTGAGATTGAATATAAATCGATGTATGGTGAAATGTTTAAATGTTTTGCGGTAAATAATCAATAATTAATAGCCTATATCCTTATCCATCATAAATCTGAAAATTGAATATTCTTTGCCGGATATTGGATATTGTTGGTTCTATGTTGATTCTTGTAGGTAACGAAGCTCAAAAGATCAATCGACCGCGGATTTATCACGCCGGCGGGCGGATCCGGCCACCCGTCATGAGCCGGGTTGAATAACTGACGGACACTGATTGCCACTGATAAAAGAGAATAAATTTTATTAAAAAAGTTTACATATAGGCCATTATTATTGTTTGCCATTGAAATTAGGTTACGTTGAAAATTTACTTTTTTGACTTGCCCGACTTTATTTCATTTTATTTTAACAAGCTGTTATTAGAAGATTTATTCGGTACATTTCAATATTCATCATAATTTCCTTACGATACTCATTTTGCTTTTTAATGAGATATCCGTGTTAAATTATGTCGAATATTCATTACAAGCGTCAATATCCACTTTCAGAATATTAATTCTTTTCTTTCCAATCAATGATATTATCGGAATAAAAATACCGGAAAATCTCTTTTCCCTAAGTGTAAAAAATCAATGAAACTATTTCAAAGAACTTTTGTTAGAAATTTGGAAAATATCCAAAAGAGTGATACCTTTCACCTGTTACGGATGTAGAGAATGAGATGAAAAAAATACTGACAATTGGGCTGCTTTCCGGTTACCTGTTTATGGCTTTGGTCTTAAGCCACGTACATAACCACCCGGTAACCCAGGCAGAAAATGACTCCTGCCCGGCCCATATCATTGCCTCTGTTGTTTTCAGCGAAAGCGTACCCATTGATTTATCAGAAGTTGCCGCTGTTGAGTTTAACGGTATTTTCCTATTCATCCCCTCTGCCACTTTATATCCCCAAACGGTACTCTTACACCATTCCAATCGCGCCCCGCCCGTTTCCTGTTAGAATTATTTTTACATTCATTTCAGCACAGAGATAAAGCTCTTTCCCTGTACTATTTTGTTCGTCGTAAAATTCAGACGAACCTGAAATGAATATGTTTATTTCTAATTAATCAATTAAAAAATGATTGGAGTAATACACTATGCGTATATCCGTAGGCGTACTGGCGCTGTCTGTAATGGCTGGGTTTGCTTTTGGGCAAACGGCCACAAAGGCGGGCAGCGATTCACTTACAAAAAAAATTCAGGACTTACAGAACAGAATAGAAACACTTGAACAAAAGAACGAACAATCCGAATTACAGCAACTATTGAATCAGGCCGAAACGGCAGCAACGAAAGAAGATACAAAAGAAGATAATCAGAAAACCTTCAAAAGCGGCCAGCGTTCCCTACAGGCCATCAATCCGGAAATCAGCGTGACCGGCGATATGTTTGGAATGGCTGTGGCAAATAAGAATGGTTTTAATGAAGAAGCCCGCAGCGGAGCATATTTTAGAGTGCTTGGCCTGCATTTCCAAAGCGCGCTCGATCCCTTCAGCTTTACCAAGATTGCCGTGGAAATTCACCCCGAGGGTATCGAACTGGGTGAAGCCTATATGACCTGGAGCAATGTGCTGCCAAATCTTTCGCTAACCGCGGGAAAATTTCGTCAGCAGTTCGGTATCATCAACCGCTGGCATGCCCATTCACTGGATCAATTCGACTTTCCCCTCGCCATGACAACCCTGCTTGGCGAAGACGGACTGAATCAAACCGGCGTCTCTATGGATTGGTTCATGGCACCGCTTTGGGCGGATGCGAACACACTGACCCTGCAAGTCACCAATGGGCAAAATGATCATCTGTTTTCAGGTGAGGCCTTCAGCTTCCCTGCTATTTTAGCCCATCTGAAAAGTTACTACGATTTAAATGCCAACACGTATTTTGAACTGGGATTGAGCGGAATGACCGGCTTCAATAATTTTCGCGGTTTTGATGATTCCGGCGCTTTAATAAAAGAAGCAAACCGTACTACCCGGCTGGCCGGAGCGGATTTAACACTGTTTTGGGAACCGCTTAACCGGGCGCACTACCATTCTTTTCTCTGGCGTTCTGAGTTATACTATGTCGATAAAGAAACCAGTGCAGCCGATTCCACTATCAAAGCCTGGGGCGGGTACTCTTACGTGGATTACAAACTGAATGAACGCTGGAATGCCGGTTTGCGGTTTGACTACACACAACCCTTTGCGGTTGACAATTCCACGGAATACACCTACCAGGTGGTGCCTTATGTAACCTGGTGGCAGAGCCACTGGATGCGTTTCCGCCTGCAATATAATTATAAAAACGGCACTGCTTTATCAGAAGCGGATCACATTATTCGTCTGCAGCTGACCTGGGCTGCCGGGCCGCATAAACATGAACGGTATTAGCTTCGACAAGCTCAGCTACCTAAAATGATAGCTCAGCTACCTAAAAGGACAAGCTCAGCTACCTAAAATGATAGCTCAGCTACCTAAAAGGACAAGCTCAGCTACCTAAAAGGACAAGCTCAGCTACTAAAAGGACAAGCTCAGCTTCCTAAAAGGACAAGCTCAGCTTCCTAAAAAGAAAGCTCGCTACCTAAAATGAAACTTTGAAAACGGAGAAGAAAATGAACACATTAAAATATATCTTTATCCTTTTACTGGCGGGTCTGCAATTTGTGTTTGCCGGCGACAAACTCAATGTAGTCACCACATTAAGCACCTACGCGGATATTGCCCAACGAATCGGCGGTGACAAGGTTACGGTTAATTTTATCGTTCCCGGTAATCAGGACGCGCATTTTGTCCGTCCCAAGCCGAGTTATGCCGTACTACTCAACAAAGCAGACCTTTTCGTCTCTACCGGACTTGATCTGGAACTGTGGGCACCCACGCTTGTGGATATGTCTAAAAACCCAAATATCCGATCCGGACAGCCGGGTTATGTAGCTGCCAGTGCCGGGATCGATTTGCTGGAAAAGCCCTCGGTACTCTCGCGCAGCGAAGGCGGGCTGCATATTTACGGCAATCCGCATATCACCACCGGCCCGTTGAATTTTAAAAATATTGCCCAAAACATTGCCATCGGTTTAAAAAAAATCGACCCGGCCAATGCAAAGTATTACGAGGACAACTTAAAGGCATTTAATAATCAACTCGATGAACATCTGTTTGGGAAGGAACTGGTCGATTTAATGGGCGGCAGATTATTAAGCAAATTAGCCCGCAAGAATCAACTGATTGATTTTCTTTCCAATAAATCCTATAAAGGTAAAAA
>JANTFQ010000258.1 GCA_024763405.1 Calditrichaceae bacterium | reverse complement strand
CTAAGGATTTCTGGCGGGATTTTAGTAAAGAAGCCTCGGTATTACGAATCGCTTTGGCTTCGACTTCCACCACTTCGGTAGAAAGAATTTCCGATTGAACGGCCACATCCAGCTTGTTCACATCTTTAGCCAAAACTTTTACACCGGAAATTTTCGTTTCACTGTAGCCGATTACGGAAACAATGAGGGTATATTCACCTTCGGGAATATTTAAAATGATGTAGCGTCCGTCCAAATCCGTTGCGGCGCCCAGGGTTGTGTTTTCCAGGAAAACATTGGCGCCAATAAGCGCTTCACCGTTTTCCCCATCCACGATGGTTCCGGAAATAGTCCCTTTTTGCGCATAAATCAGTCCCGCAAAAAGTGTTAACATTAAGATGAGTTTATTAAAAAAGCGCATTGCTTTTCCTCCAAAATTTATATTTTAACCTGAGTTCGACGTAAGAAAAATAAATTGAGTTCCCCCTTAGCAAAGGGGGCTAGGGGGTTGTAAATACTCCATTTCTAACCCAATATCCAAGATACAACCCCTTAATCCCCTTTTTTAAGGGGAAATTAGATTGTTGCTCAATAAAATTTCTTAGCTCGAACTGACGTAATTTTAAGTTTATAGTGCGATAAACTGCGTTGAATTTAAAATTTGAATATTAGAATTAGGTTAGAGTTCGGTTAGCTAAATTTTAGTATTTAATTAGAAACTGTTGAGTGCGGCTTAATTAATAAAAACGCACAACCTGTGCCTGTCCGCCGCTAAATCCAATAAAATGCGAGGGGCTGTCGGTCCAGCTGCCGGAATTCAGGTAGCGTATACCGTCTTCTGTGGTATCTTCCGCGTGATGTGTGTGGCCGCAAATAATTAAATCGGCGTTTTTATGCTGCGCATACTGAATCGCCCGGCTGCGTACCATTTGCGTATTGCGTATAAACACTTTTGTGTTCCGTTTCAGCCAGCGTCCAATACGCATTTTCACCGGGTCAATAGAAATGAAAAAGCGGTAAAAATAATCCGCGATGTCTGATATTAATGGAAAGCGGCTGGTAAATGTATCAAAAATATCGCCGTGCATCACGATCACATTTTTATCATTCCAGTTAAACTGGTATTCATTATAAACGGTTATTCCCATTAACTGGGTTAAAAGGTCGGAATATCCATCGTGATTTCCACGAATCCAAATCACTTCTTTATGCTTCTCCGTATCGGTTAAAGCGCGCAGCCGGCTGAGAACTTTCCAGTGATAGCGGTTTAAGCGGCGCATATTTATGGAATCAAACACATCTCCGTTAATAATTAACCGTTCAAAAGAAACGGTTTCCAGGAAATCAACTAAAATACGGGCCCTGGAAACTTTGCTGCCCAGGTGGATATCGCTGATAATAATCGTTTCAAAATGCGTTACGGTTTTCCCGAAGAATTCAGAAAAATCGGGCTCGTACAGTTCCCGGATAACCGGTTCAGGAACTTCCATATTCTCTGTATTCCCTGAAACCAGGTAGCCGGATTCAAATTTATAGCTGGGATTAATGTTCAAGAAAATCTCCTGTTTCTAAAAGTAATAAGTTTTTCAATCAGGTGCAGCCCGTAAAGACTGAGGCTGAAAACCAGAATTATGTGTAAATATAACATTCTCAAAGGACTAAATTTAATATTTAGCGCCGCATCTGCCAGACGGTTTAATAACCCGTTGTTTACGATAGCGTAAATCATTTTTATCTCCTTTAAAATTATTTGGTATTGTCAAAAATTTAGTTTGCCGCGTTCGTAAGACGCCAACCCTAAGTTGTGCGTAAGATGAACGTTTTCTTTTTAATTTTAAATTTATTTTCGCGCCAGGTTAGCCGCGAACTGAAAAAGGGTAAAATCCATAAGATGCTCATCAATAAATCTTTCAAAGGAATGAGCGCAATATATTTTATTTCCATTTCTTTTTTAAGAAGTTTTAAAATGTAAATATCGTGTACGATTTTTAAAGTGGATATAATGAATAGCTGCAGCAAACCGGCCCAATTCGGCAGCAGTAAAAAAAGAATAAAACTGAGTGTAATTGGATTGGACAAAGATTCAATGATATAATGATGCAAATGCATATGCCGGCGCATTTTGGCCCAGCGCGTATGGCGGTTTATAAAGCGTTCCAATGACCAGCTTCGATTGATATTATCTACAAATACAGGCGCACATTTATTTTTATAGCCCGCTTCTTTTACCTTTAAACCGAGCAGGTGGTCTTCCGCTAAATAATCTTTAAATTCCGGAAATCCGCCGACTTGTTCCAATAACGCTCTGGATATTAAAATTGATTTACCGATAACGATAGGAATGCCTGTAAGCGTATCAGCCGCAAATACGTTCGGCGTTACAAAGCTGTTGAGATGCAGATTTTCCATTGCGGATGCAATCGTCTGTTCGCCCGTCCCGCGTATGGTTGCGGTAACCAGGCCCACCGATTTATCTTTAAATTCAGTCATTAAACGATTCAGTAAATCCGGCGCTGCTGCCGTATTGCTGTCGCTGATAAAAAGATAGCTGCCACGTATCTGCGGCGTCATATTATGAAGATTATTAATCTTGGGATTTAAACCGATTTCAGAAGAGTCAATGACAATTTTAGCCCGGATATGATCGAACTCACCTAATAATTTTAAAGCGATTCTTGCGGCGGGATCTGCCGAAGACTGAAGGCCGAAAATTATTTCATAGTCCGGGTAATCAAGGTTAAAAAAAGAGCGTAAATTTTCTTCCAGATTATCATCCATGCCTTTAAGCGGTTTTAGAATACTAATTTTCGGGTATTCAAATTTTTGCCCGGATTCGGATTGAACGGGAACGGATTTAAATTTTTTGCGCATAATCAGTGCCGAAGCGGCTAAATGTAACAGGGCAATCGTTAAGGCCGCGCTATAAAATACGATAAAATAGAGGTGCATTTTTACCTTTCGTTTTTTGAAGATATAATGCTCTGTTTTGGTTAGAAAGCGATTTGGGCAGGATTAATTTTTGTTTAGAATTTTGTGAGGATTGTGTTTAAGTAAATAGGCGAAGCTGTGCAAAACGCCGGGCCGATTCTTTTATAGAACGCCGGAATTGGTCTTCGTAATTGACGTGGATGAGTCCGAACCGTTTGGATTTTCCTTCCAGCCATTCGTAGTTGTCTAAAAAACTCCAGTAAAAATACCCTTTTATTCCTGGGTTTTTTTGGACCGCTTTTTTTACCACCCGGATATGCGCTTCGATAAACGAAGTTCTTAATTCGTCATCCATAGCGGCAATTCCATTCTCGGTTATAAAAATATCCTTGCCGGTATCTTCCATCAGGCGGATGGCTTTTTTCAGACCTTTAGGATAAATTTCCCAACCCATATCGGTGCGTGGATGTTTAAATAAGAATTTTACCGGCTGCCTGAAATTGAATTGAAAGCGGGTATGCATCCGGTAATAATAGTTAATGCCCCAGAAATCAATTTTATTGTCCAGCGCTATGGGTTTGTCATAATTTAACAGCGGCCAAAATTTAAAATGCAGGCGGTTTGTTTCGAATGCCTTAGGAACCATCCGGTTAAAAAAACTATCCAGCCGGTCGGCAATGCCTTTGTCGGGCAGGAACCAGTTCCGCGCTTCTTTAAATGCAATAAAATGTTTAGCGATACCGAGCCGGGCCGAATAATTATAGGATTTAAGAAGTTCATAAACTTCGCTATGCGCTAACAGCATATTGTGCAGTGCCTGCATAACCAGTTTGGGGTTTTTTTCTCCCGGGGGAAAACGGGCGTCGCCATAAGCGGCCAACGCCCAAACCAGGGGCTCGTTGAAGGAAATCCAGTAAGGTACTTTTTCAGCGTACCTGCGGATAATCTTCTTCGCAAAACGGTAAAATACCTGGATGGAATCCTTTGAGGTCCAGGGCGCATAGGAATGAAACCAGGCCGGGTGCGCAAAATGGTGCAGGGTAATCATTGGAACAATATTTAACTGTAATAAACGTTCAATCATTCTGTCATACTGCTTTAAAACCGGTTCGGAAAAAGAACCCGGTTCCGGCTCGATACGCGACCATTCCAATGACAGACGGTAGGCGTTTACGTTGAGTTTTTTGAGAAGCTCAAA
>JANTFQ010000257.1 GCA_024763405.1 Calditrichaceae bacterium | reverse complement strand
CCTACACTGATAATCAGCATCGCGCAAACCCGGCATGGTTCCATCGTGCAGTACAAAGTGGAACCGTCTAAAGGGATGCCGTAGCGGGCGGCCTGACTGATGGCGTTCTGTTCGGCGTGAATGGTGCGCACACAGTGCTGGCGCACGGTGCCGTCTTCATCAATTACTTTTTTTAACAGGTGTCCCACTTCATCACAATGCGGAAATCCGGGAGGGGAACCTACATAACCGGTGCAAAGAATACGTTTCTCTTTAACAATAACCGCGCCGCTCTTTCCGCGGTCGCAGGTCGCCCGTTTGGCAACTTCGTCGACCATACTGATAAAGTATTCATCCCAACTGGGGCGTTTTTTTGCTTTACTCACATCCGTGTCCTTTCAAAAGAATTAACGTTTGTACAGATGAGTTCATTTCAAAAAATTTAAAACGATACGTGTCATAAAGAATGAAATGAAACAATCTTTATATTTTAGATTGCATTAATGAGTCTACTCTTAAAAGGGCTAAAACCCTAAAAGTGAGGGTGTTATCAACTTAATCCCATCCTAAAGGATGGGGCTAACTAATTAAACTTCAGAATGTTAGCTCCAATATGTATGTTGGGGATAAATTGTTTTCCACCCATATTTTTAGCCTTTTCCCAAAAGGGACCACTATGTGGCAGGGCTTTTTAGAGCGGACTCACAGATTCAAAGTTAATAAAAAGACAGGCTTTGGTCGAATAAAAATTAACGAACGGTGAACCGGTCTCCGGCATTGAGAAGCAGTACCCGGTTTTTAAAGCGATCGTACATACGATGTACCGCCGGAAAACCGGTGCAGTGCAGGGGAACGATAAAATCCGGATTTATTTTTTCCAGGTTATGAATGATTTTTTTTATACGATCCTCCGGTGTATGCGCCAGATGCATACCGCCGACAACCGCGTGTACGTGGCGGTTTTCTGTGATGCGCATACTGTGTTTAATGGAATTTACAGGCCCCGAATGTCCGCAGCCCAATAAAATGACCAGGCCTTTTACGGTGTTCAAAACCAGACTCATATCATCGTGCAATTCGTCGTGAATGTAGCTTTCCAGAACCCGCTGCTGATAAACTTCATCTATACTCTCATACTTGGAATTGCGAGGAATTTCACCGGAAAGCCAGATGTCGGGAAGCAATTCATAGGGATGGGATTTATAAATAAAATGGGCGCCCGCCGCTTTGATCTTTGATTCGTCCCAGGGTACACCGATGTTCAGAGTGCCGCCGGGATAGACCTTGAATTTTTTATTGGAAATAGAAGGATGGCAGTAGACGTCGGCTGGTTTAATCTCACGCAGATAATAGGGCAGACCGCCCGTATGATCGTAATGGCCGTGGCTTAGCACAATCGCCTTGATATCGGCAAGATCGATGTTGAGTTCCCGTGCATTATGAATAAAGGCGTCGGTTTGTCCCGTATCAAACAGTAAATTGCCGGCAGAAGATTCTACGAAGACAGAAAGACCCTGTTCGGCCAGAAGGCGGGCGTCGGTCACTCTGTTTTCGGCAAGGATGGTTAAGGTTAGGCGTGAAAGCATCTTGTTCCTCCTCTCGAACGGTTGGTGACTCAGGAACAATATACTTAAAATCTGCTCAAAGAAAAGAGGAAAATATTTTTTTGGGGGAACTTTGTTTGGGGTAAGTCCCTTAAACAGGTCTCTGCGGCAAGCCCCTTCGACAAGCTCAGGGAGCTGGTTTTTTGTCGAAGGGAGCGATAAAACCTTTTCTTGTCGTTTATTTCCCTGATTTAGACTGCTTCTGCTTATACACCCAAAATAAGAGTCCCAACCCAATCAGAACCGCCGGGATGCTGAGAATCTGTCCCATATTCAACAGCATTCCCGCCTCAAAAGCCGACTGATCGGCTTTGACGAATTCCACGAAAAAACGAAACGTAAACGTGAGTACTAAAAACAATCCCAGCAGCAAACCGTGTTCGGTCTTTGCACGCTTTTTATTATAAATGAGAAGAAGAATAATAAAAATAGCGAGGTAGGCCAGGGATTCGTATAATTGAGACGGGTGGCGCGGAATCTGGTCTACGCGGTCAAAAACAACTGCCCAGGGGACGTCTGTTTTGGCGCCCACAATTTCGGAATTGAAAAAATTACCGAGGCGGATGAAAAATCCCGAAACAGCCACGGCGATAACGATGCGGTCGATGAGCCATAAAAGGGGCTGCTCCGGACGTTTGCGCGCATAGAGCCAGGCGCCGATGGGAATACCGATAGCCGCGCCGTGACTGGCAAGCCCCCCTTCCCAGACCATTAGAATTTTAATGGGATTGCTTAAATAATAGGCCGGGTCATAAAACAGGCAGTGTCCCAGCCGTGCACCGATGATGGTGCTGAAAAGCATATACATCAGCAGATGATCCACATCTTCCGCCGGTTTGCCTTCGATTTTAAAAAAGCGGTTAAACAGGTAAACGCCGACAATAAAAGACACCATAAAGAGCAGACTGTACCAGCGTACGGCAAAAAAACCGATACGAAAAATTTCGGGATTTACATTCCAGTGAAACATCAAATATCTCCGTTAATTTTGATTAATTCCCATTTCTTCAAGCAGATAACCGGCGCCGGCATATTTTTGCAGAATCCATAAAATATAGCGGATATCCACACCGATGGAGCGGCT
Organism: Calditrichaceae bacterium; assembly: GCA_024763405.1. Taxonomy (GTDB): domain Bacteria; phylum Calditrichota; class Calditrichia; order Calditrichales; family Calditrichaceae; genus JANTFQ01. Next base: position 1,460 of record JANTFQ010000257.1, on the reverse strand, counting down.
ATAGGATTGATCCCAGGCAAAATCATTGATGGTTGCGCCAAAGGCGCGGTCAAAATTCAAACCAATCAGCTCGCCTTTGGCATTTAATACCGGACTGCCGGAATTACCGCCAGTGGTATCGCAGTCATAAAGTATTCCAACGGGTAGGGTGTTTAATTTGGTGCTGCGCAGAAAGCCAAAATCTTTTGCTTTTATCAGTTGCCGTAACTTATCCGGGGCGTTAAAAGGCCGCTGTCCCGTATTTTTTTCCAGAATGCCCGCAACGGTTGTGATAGGATAATTGTATACAGCGTCGGCCGGCGAATAGCCGCGGATATGGCCAAAGGTCAGTCGGAATGTACTGTTGGCATCAGGAATAAATTCATTCTGTTCGTACAGGCGTTTAACCTCGGCCCATTGTGCCGAAAGCTTGGACAGCTTACCGGATTGCATTTCATTTTTTTCTTTCAGCGCTTTGATGTCCGGCTGCAGCGCGGCTATCCAGCGCAGAATTGGATCGCTGGATTTACGCAGGCTCGCGATTGATTTCTGAAGGGCATCAGAAATGAATTTTTTTTGCGTGATTTTAGAGGATTCATAGGCCTGGTCAATTATTTTTTGCCAGTTTTCCTCGGGCTGGTCTAACAAAAAAAGTTTATCCAGGCTGGTGATGCGCTGGTCGGCGGGCAATTGTGACGCTTTACGCAATAATTCCATCAGAATTAATTTATCGGCCGACGGAACATAATTCTGCAGACGTATAAAAAGCCTTTTTTGAGTGCGTTCAAAATTACGGTTCATAAAAGCCGCTTCGCGCTCCAGGTCTTCTTTTTCCCGCTCTTCGGCGGCTTTGTAAACCGTGTTGGCAAAAGAGAGCACTGAAACACTGCGGGTTAAATAAGATAAAATATAATCCCGTTCAGCCGACTCTGTTTTTTCGTCATATAATTTTTTAATCTGCGTAAGTACAGTTCCATACTGCTGCCGGCGTTTTTTATCGTTCTGCAGGAATGCCTGAATCTGTTCTTCCTGCTGTCGTTTTTTCTGAACCATCTGAAGCCGGCCGAGTCCCAGTAATTTACCACGGTAATTCTTTTCGGTGTTGGCCAGGCTTTTAATTGTGGAACTGAATTTAAGAGCGGTCGCGCGATCCGATTTTCCTAATTCTTCTAAAAGATGAATCTGCCATTGGTACCAGCCGGCCACAAAGGGCATCCGTACTTTTTCCTCATAACCGGTAAAATAGGAAGTGCGGTGGCGGTAGGTACGCCCGGGGTAACCCAGCAAAAAAACGAAATCATTTTCATCCACGCCCCGCGGATTGACCTTTAAAAACTTTTTTGGCTGATAGGGAATATTATCCGGAGAAAATTCCGCCGGGCTCCCGTCGGGAGCGCTGTAAGCGCGCATTATGGAAAAATCACCCGTGTGGCGCGGCCATTCCCAGTTGTCCACCTCGCCGCCAAAATTACCAATGGAAA
>JANTFQ010000256.1 GCA_024763405.1 Calditrichaceae bacterium | reverse complement strand
CACCTTTTATTACCAGCACTATGCAGCAAGTGGCTTCACGCCGGCTAAGGTATTCCACCAAACGAATTATGGGTATTGCCCAATCCCTTTACGAAGGGGTGGATTTGCCCGGCCAGGGAAGCGTTGGTTTAATTACTTATATGCGTACGGATTCTACCCGTACCAGCGCCGAAGCGCTTGAGGCGGTCAGCGCTTATATTACCTCCCATTTTGGCGATGGGTTCGGTTTGCATAAACCCCGTTTTTTTAAAGCGAAGAAGTCCTCACAGGATGCCCATGAAGCCATCCGGCCTACCTATATTAGTGATGAATACGCTCCGGAAGCCATAAAAAAACATTTATCGCCCGAGCAGTTCCGGTTGTACGATTTAATCTGGAAACGCTTCGTAGCCAGTCAAATGGCGCCGGCGGTCATTGATAAGACAACGGTAGAAATTACAGGCGATGTGTACACGTTGGCAACAGAAGGAGAAACCGTTCGTTTTCCCGGCTATATGCGGGTGTATAAAGAAGAAACGGAAGATGAAGCCAGCGAAAAGGTAGTTATCCCCGCAGGATTGAAGGAAAAGGCATCCTGTACTTTAAATGAAATTACGCCACAGCAAAATTTTACCAAACCGCCGCCCCGTTTTACGGAAAGCACCTTAGTGCGGGATCTGGATAAACTGGGGATTGGCCGTCCCAGTACCTATGCCCAGATTGTAAGCACGATTCAGATGCGCAAATATGTGCGTATTGAAGGACGAAAATTATTTGCAACCGATTTGGGCGAAACGGTTAATAAAATTTTGGTAAAAAATTTGCCGAATATTTTTGATGTCTCGTTTACGGCTGAAATGGAAGAAAAATTAGATGAAATTGCTAACGAGCATGTTTCATATGAAGAGGTAATGCAGGAATTTTACGAACCATTTAAAAGAGCTTTGGACGAAGTTCACGCCCGGCGGAAAGAAATTAAATCGGATTTAATTGAAGAATCCGGAGAAGTTTGCGATAAATGCGGCCGACCCATGGTTGTGCGTTGGGGGCGGAATGGACGATTTTTAGCATGCAGCGGCTTCCCGGAGTGTAAAAATACCCGTCCTTTGGACCCGGAAGAAGCGCCGCAGGAAACAGACCAAAAATGTGAAATATGCGGCAAGCCCATGGTAATTAAAACAGGCCCTTTTGGGAAATTTTTAGCCTGTTCCGATTACCCGACCTGTAAAAATACAAAACCGCTGGGAATCGGTGTTCACTGCCCTAAAGAAGGTTGTGACGGCGAAATAATTCAGCGAAAGAGTCGCCGGGGAAAACTGTTTTACGGTTGTTCCCGCTATCCTAAATGTGATTTTCTTAGTTGGGATAAACCGGTGAATATCACCTGCCCGGCCTGTGATAATAATTATATGGTGGAAAAACAGACCAAAGCCAAGGGTAAATTTTTACGCTGTCCTAATTGTGGGTATGAGCAAGCGGTGGAAAGCGAAAAAAACACAAAAAAAACTTGAAAATGCCAGCCGAATTGACGATTATGATATAAGTACATTTGATGAAAAGCATCAATGGATAAACATATTCGCAGTTTTCTTAAATACCTCTCTTTAGAACGGCGCTACTCTGCCCATACGGTGGAGTCTTATGCCGGCGATTTGGAACAATTCGAAACCTTCCTGAAAAATTATTTTAATACACAAGAAATTCTCTGGCCCAATATTAAAAAAGCACAGATCCGCCATTTTATGGTTTCATTGCAGGACCATGGCATTTCACGGCGCAGCGTTGCACGGAAACTGGCCGCTTTAAAATCTTTTTTTAAATATATGACCCGTGAAGAAATAATTGAAAGCAATCCTGCGCTTTCTATTAAAATGCCCCGCTTCGAAAAAAAACTACCGGAATTTATTCCGCAGGCCGAAGTTGATAAAATTATGCAGTTACCCGAAGTACGCAGTTTTGAAGGATTGAGGGATTTGGCCATTTTGGAACTTTTATATGGAACCGGAATGCGCTTATCCGAGTTAATAGATTTAAAGGTCAATGATTTGTTACTAAATGAAAATTTGGTTCGTGTGTTTGGCAAAGGCAGTAAAGAACGGATTGTGCCTCTTGGCGCTTCCGCGAAACAAATTTTAGAGAAATATCTGGAAATTTGGCCTCAATATGCAGGAAAAAATGTCGATACTGTGTTTATATTGAAATCAGGGAAAAAAATGTATCCGGTTGCCGTTCAAAGAATCATAAAAAAATATCTTGCGCATATTCCCAATCTGGATAAAAAAAGTCCGCATGTTTTACGGCATAGTTATGCCACCCATTTACTCAATGCCGGCGCGAGTATTCGTGTGGTAAAAGATTTACTGGGGCATGAAAATTTATCAACAACACAGGTTTATACCCACCTTTCCATTGATCATCTAAAAAACATATACAACCGGGCACATCCCGGTGCATCGGATAAATCGTCCATTAAATTAAGGAGGTCGTAATGAATATTGCCATCACCACCAGAGGGTACAAAGCTCCTGAACGATTGAAAAGTTATATAACGGATAAAATGAAACGCTTAGATCGCTTTTCGGATCGCATTCAGGAAATGGAAGCCATACTCTCTTACGAAAAACTGGACCAGGTGGTAGAGTTTAAGTTACGTCTGAACAATAAACGAATCATCATAAAAGAACGATCCACAGATGTTTTTAAATCCATCGATTTGGCCGTGGATCGTCTGGAACGGCAAATCGCCAAAACCAAAGAAAAATTTAGAGAACATGATAATAAGAAAATCGTGGAAATGGTTGAGCCGTAAACAAAACTGAACTCACCGGAGGCGTTCATATTTGGACGCCTCTTTTATTTTGCGCAAACTTTTAAAGTTTCTTAGATTCTGCTTATGAATGAATTTATTACTGTCAGAACATTACTGATTGAAAATGAAGCCCGCCTTAAGTTAAAATTGATTTGCTCGGAGAACGGGTTAAACCGAAAAATTACTAATAATGATCTGCATCGTCCGGGGCTGGCGCTTTCGGGATTTGTGGAATTGTTTACTTCGGACCGGATACAGATTCTGGGAAATACGGAAATTAAATATCTTAATAGTCTGAATGAGAAGGAACTGAAACAGTCCCTTAACCGGTACATGGAGTTTGAAATACCCGCTATTATCGTAAGTAATGACAATCCCATTCCGGAATATTTAGTTCAGACAGCGACCAAACGTTATATTTCAATTTTACAGACGCCTTTCAGCACGACACAGCTAACCCATTTATTGGGCGAATATCTCGAAGATAAATTTGCGCCTCAGATGTCTCGTCACGGTTCTTTGGTGGATGTGTATGGAATCGGGATTCTGCTAACCGGTCGCAGTGGAATCGGTAAAAGTGAAATCGCACTGGATTTAGTGGAACGGGGGCACCGGCTGGTGGCGGATGATTTGGTGATTGTACGCCGCAAAGCGGAAGAAATTTTAATTGGCAGCGGAACGGAGATTGCTCAGCATACGCTGGAAATTCGTGGCGTAGGGATTATTGATGTACGGCGGATTTTTGGAATTCGTGGAGTGCGTATGCAAAAACGTGTGGAACTGGAAGTGAACCTGGTGGATTGGTCTCAGGGTAAAGAATATGAACGGGTTGGTTTAGAAGAGCAAGAAACAGATATGCTGGGTGTAAAAATTCCTTTGGTAGAATTACCTATTCATCCGGGTAAAAATATTACGGTAATTGCCGAGACCATAGCCATGAATCATTTATTGAAAACCTACGGCTATCATGCTCCCAAAGAGTTTAATAAACGGCTAAAGGACTATATGCGGCAAAAGGATTTTATCCCCATTCATAAAGATCTGGATTATCTTAAAAAGGATATGGAATGACAAAAAATTATCTTGGATTTGTCATTACGCATGGATCATTAGCCTGCAGCATCAAAGAGGTTGCTGAAAAACTGATTAAGCCAAAAACGGAATTACGCTGTTACTCTAATTCTGTTCAGGTATTGGAAGAGATTGAAGAGGAAATACAAAAGCAAATAGCAGCAGAAAATCCGGACAAGGTTGCCATTTTTGTTGATTTGGTTGGAGGCAGCTGCTGGATATCGGCTAATCGTATTAAACGGGATAATGAACATATCGCTGTGCTCGGCGGGC
>JANTFQ010000255.1 GCA_024763405.1 Calditrichaceae bacterium | reverse complement strand
GGCGATTTGTATTTATGTCCATAGCCGATTTAAAACCAGAAAACAGGATTTCGCTTAGCAACTATGGACTGCTTACCAGGGGCCGTCAGCTAAAAGAAGAATTTAAAACGCTCATCTCAAAAATAGCGCCTCTTCAGAACGTAATACGGGTCTCCCGTATGGGCGATCTAAAAATGTCCGGTTTGGATATTAAAGCGGGATTTCTGGATTTTATCCGTCGCCCACGTACGCTTGAGGCCGTGATCGAAAATGCCTTCTATACCGCCATGGAAACGGCGCAGGTCCTGATTCAGCTTAAGGAAGGCGGATTTCTAATTATCAACACACCGGCCGGGCTCGAAGCGCCTCTTTCGGAAGATGAAGAAAAAAAAGCGGATGTGCATCTTACCTTAAGTGAGAGTGAATTTGCGGCTCTGCAAAAGAATTTAAAACTAACCGACCAGAGCACGGCAAAGATTGTAGTTATCGGTGCCGATAATCAAAGCAGAACTTCTTTTATCGGTGATATTACCGGGCAGTACCGCTCCGGGGAGGGCCAAGAAGAGCTGGAAGTCGGCCGGGTTTGCATCAATGATACTCTGAATATTTACCTTATCGGGCTTGAAATGAATCAGAAAGCAGCCGAGGCATTGAACCAAATCTTTGGCGGTTTAGCCGGATTTATTTTTCTCATCGATGCCGCCGCTTCCGACCAATTTGAATACCTGGACTATGTAATGAAGCAAATTCTCAGTGAAAAACCACTCCCGTCTGTTTCTGCCGTTTATAATATTCCGGAGCATGAATCGGTGTTTAGCGTACGTAAAAAATTCAGTGCCCCGGAACAATTGGTGTGGATAAAAAAACCGGAGGATTCCTTAAACTTATTATTTTCAGTTTATCCAATTGATGTGGAAGATGAAGCAGAAACCGAAAATGAAGAAAAGGGTGAACAGGAATGAATACCATAATTGTAATTGCCGAACAACGGGATGAATTTACACTTTTTTCGTCTCATTTTTCACACCTTCCTGTTCATTTTTCCTGGAATAAATCCATGCCGGATGCTATGGACAATCTGGAGTTGGAGCAGCCTTTTATTCTTTTTGCGGTTTCCCGGAAAAAAGAACTGCTCCTGGAATGGCTTACCACATACGACTCGTCAAAATTCCAAATACCGCTGGTGGCGTTTACCGGCTCTGTGGATTGGGCCGATCGTGAAATGTTCTGGAAAACAGGAGTCAGTGATATTGTGGAACTGCCGCGCAGCCGTAAGGAACTGGAATATATTATCCGGGCCTTTTTGATTCAGCCCGGCGGGAAACAGCCGGATACCGCCGTGGAAATACAGGGACAATTGCGCGATATGAATGTACTTGATATTATCCGCAGTTTTACCTCAGGTAAGAAAAGCGGTACGGTCATCGTTAGTGAAAACACGGCGAAAGGGCAGCTGGAGTTTAATAAGGGAAAGCTGGTGAATGCCTCCCTGGCGGAATGTGACCCTGTGGAAGCGGTAATGGTGATGTCGCTATGGAAGGAAGGACATTTCTCCGGTCAGTTCGATAAAGGGCAGCATAAAGAGCGCATTCTTCTTGATACAAAACAGGTAATCGAAGAATGCCTGACTTATAAAACTGCGTATAAGGAATATTTGAAAAAACTGCCTGATTGGGACCTGGCTTTGTTTACAGACCCCGATTTGGAGTATATGGAATTCGGGCCGAAAGACCGGGAGATTTTACAGAAATTCCGAAATGGACTGAGTTTAAGCCGCTTTATGGAAGGCTATGAAGGAAGCTGGAATTTCATTTTTAAAAAATTTATCCTTTGGCTGGACCGGAAATGGATTTTAAAAGAGGATGATTACCGTCTGCTTCAGGCCAAAGTAAAAGCGGATGCGCGAAAATCGGCTTTTCGAAAAGTACTGGATAAAATGTTTTCTAAAAAAGAGGAAGAACTCTTTTCGGCAGAAACCGAACCAAAAGAGACTGCTGAGGAAGATGATTCTATTCTCAAGGCTCCGCGGATGGAATCTTTATTTAATCAGCCGGAGCTGCTGGAGCGCTTTCTTGCTTCGGAAGAAGTGCTGCTGGAAATTCCCATCGTAATGCTGGATGACCAGGAGGAAGAACTCTTTTTGCCAGAAACAGATTTTACAGCGGTAGGAGAAGATCCGGAGTTTTCATTCCATAAATATAATTTTTCTGAAACCCGGCATGCTTTTTTATACCGTATAAAAAAATTAGATCAAACAGCAGATTGCAGTGCGTACGATCTCCTGTTTACAAAAGTGCCCTTTATCTTTATTCTGTTCAGCCGTGAAACAGATACGGTACGTAGCGTGATGCACCGGTTGCAGAAACGCTATGAAACACCGTTATTCTTCCTTTCTTCTGCGCCGGTGGAAAATGAAATAGAAACAGATTTACAGAAAGAACTGCGTGAAATTCAGGAGAAATCGCTTATCTTGTACGACAGCCTCGGCCAGGATAAGGTCGTGCAGGCGCTGAAAGATGCCGTTTCCCGCTATTTAAATCCTGTTTAATCAAAGTTGAGCGATTCTTATTCGTCATCGCGAATCCGGCTACCCGTCGTGAGCCGGGTCGAACGACCGCCGGATGTGGCGATCTTCAGATAGTTTACTTCACACCCTTTGGTATTCGCAATAGCGTTATTTTATTGGGATTGTATCAACAATCTCTCAACTTAGGTTTAAATTAATGGTCCTTTCTCATTCCGTGTGAGTAAAATGGTCAAGTGCAAAATTGAAGGCCGCTGATTATCACGGATAACACACAAATTTCAATAAAATACATCCCTGTTTATGATATGATGCGATTACATTCCATTAACTGCGAAGCAGTAAGAAATGAATAACTTCGGGTAAAACCCGAAGATGAAAACGAAGCAAAAGTGAAAAACTGCGAAGCAGTTTAATCAAATTTATCCTTTGATGAATGATTGCTTCACAGAATTTCAACCCCTTCAGAGTTGAAATCGTGGCTTGTTTATTTCATTTCCCCGAATACCATTCGGGGCAATTCATTTTTCATTCCTTCGGAATGTTTAGGTGATGTCAAAAGTTTCTGGCAAAAATGCCAAATAACATGTTCCTCCTTTGCAATACGCCTGCCAGGACTTCAACGGATGGGAAAGTGATTTTCGTATGCCAAATTACCCACTCAAAACGAGAAAGAACCAAATTAATTCTTCGTTCTGCAATGACGGGAAGAATACATATATTTTTTTCGTTTAATTCCAAAAGAGCATTATCAATGAATGCCCAATGGATCACAACCTGAACAATTGTATGTGCTATATTAAACTAAACATATTTCTTATCGATATTAGTAGAGGAAGCAAAATACCGGGAAGGTGATTATGTTTAAGAAAATCCACGGAGTGATTTGGACCCTTATTTTTCTGATGCCGCAGATTCCAAACGGAGTTCAGGGCAGCGGGAAGGCGGTGTTCGAATATGTCCGCGGATTGGAATATGCCGACAGCCTGTACTCAGCGGGCAAATTTCCACCGGCCCTGCATTCTTATCAAAAAATAATCGATAACTCTCCTGTTAAGCGTGATCCTTCTACCCTCTTTCGAACCGCATACGCCGCCTACAGAGCCAAAGATTATACCTTTAGCGCGGCCCTCTTTTTAAAACTGAAATCCGAATTTAATTACCTTCCGGAGTACAGCACCTATTTTTATCTGAAAAATATCTGGCAGACCGATGCCCCGACGGCTGCCCGTCTTACCGAAGCGTATATGAAAAAGTACCGGCAGCATTCCTTTACCGATTCACTCATCATTCCTGCTGCGGATTATTTTTTTAATAACCAGGAGTACCGGAAGGCTGAAAAATATTACCAGCTGGCAAAATCACGGCACATCGATAAAAAGCGCAATGCGGAATTTCTGATTCATGCGGCCGAATCCATCCATCTGTCCGGACGTCCCCAAAATGCCCGGAACGTATACCGGCAGATCATTAAAAAATATGCATCCAGACCCGCGGTTTTAAAACTGGTTGACCGGTTACGTACAGAGCAGCCTCAATTTATAAAAGATAATTTTTTTGATGTGGTTAAGGTGTACACTTCGCATCGCAAATATACGACATCGCGCCATTTGCTGGAAGATTATATAAAGGGAAAGCCGGCA
>JANTFQ010000254.1 GCA_024763405.1 Calditrichaceae bacterium | reverse complement strand
ACTCTTACTACTGTCGGTGAAGAAATGGCGGAAAAAACCACGACAACGGTTAACCGGAAAATTCAGGATGGGCTGGAACTGCAGGCGGATCTGACGGCAAAATCACTGGAGGTGTTTTTACAACAGTGTGAACAGGATTTAATCCAAATCAGAGATAGGGAACCTTCCGCAGGAAAATATTTGCAATTCTCCCGTCGGCATAACCGGGAAATATGGAAACGCAGCGGAACGAATAAAAATCCCGGAGAGCAGCGCTTTCAAATTCCACTTTATAAAGAAATCTCATTTGTTAACGCAAAGGGAATGGAGCGGATAAAAATTGTAAATAACCGTGTTTTGCCCCGGACAAAGTTAAAAAATGTAAGTATCCCTAAAAACACCACTTATAAGATGGAGACCTACTTTCGGGAGACTAAAAAATTAAAGAAAAATGAGATATATGTTTCACATCTTGTTGGATATCACGTTAATAAACGGGAGCAACTGGGTCACGAAAAGCGGGTTGAAGACGCGGTTGAAGGCAAAGAATATGACGGGCTTATCCGAATGGCTGCTCCCGTCTATAAAAACGGTCGGTTTCAGGGAATCGTCGTGCTGGGACTGGATCACCGTCATTTAATGGAATTTACGCAGCATATTCTGCCCAATCAAAAAATGACCACAGTTTTTCCCAGCTATATGTCCGGTAATTATGCCTTTATGTTTGATGACCGGGGCTGGATTATTACCCATCCCAAATACTGGGATATTCCGGGAGTTGATTCAAGCGGGCATTGGGTTCCAGCCTATACGACACACAGCTCTGCGCGGGATATCGAATTGGGTAATATTCCATTTAATTTAGACAGCGCGGCTTTTATCCATCGAAATTATCCATTTGTTTCGCAACAAATTCGCAGCCGGCTATCCGGTTCGGTGATAACAAAAAATGTCGGCGGCGTGACAAAAATTATGGCCTATGCTCCTATTCTATATAATAAAGGTGTGTATAAAAAAACCGGAATCTTTGGCGGCATTACCGTTGGAGCGGAATTAAAGAAATTTCAGCAACCGGCTTATTTTATCGGAAATAGTATTTTGCAGGCGCTGCAGCTTGTCCGGGAAAATCTGATTGCAATTTTAATGGTTGCGCTGTTGTTAAGTATCGGACTCTCCTGGCTTATCTCCCGGGGAATCACAAATCCGATACTCATAATTATGCGCGGCGCCCGTGAACTGGCCAAGGGTAAGCTGGAAAAAAATATCAATATTTCCCGCAATGACGAAATTGGCGTTTTAGCGGGAGTCTTTAATTTTATGGCCTACGAGCTGCAAAAAAGCCGAAGTGAGTTGCTGCGTTCCTATAATAAATTAAAATTGTCTAAAGCCGAAGTGGTTACCTATGCGGAAGATTTGGAATACCAGTTAAAAATTCTTAAAAGTATTCAGCGCATCAGTAATATTTTAGGTTCTACTTTGGATATGAATGCTGTAATCCGGATTATCCTGCAAAATTGCGTGGAAAGCGTTGGCTTCGATCGGGCGCTTCTTTATCTGCTGGATGAAAAAGAAGAATACCTGGAATGTAAAGAGGCCTTCGGTTTTACCGAAGAAGAAGACAAATTGGCCCGTCAATCCAAATATCACATACAGCATTTTAACTGCATCGAAACCCGCGTGGCTCGGGAAGGCCGCATCGTATTTATCAGCGATTTTAAAAATTACAGACAGGCTACTTTATTAGATAAAAAAATTCGCCGCTATGGCAAAAGCAATTCCTTCGTTTTTATTCCGCTAAAAGTAAAGGAACGTATCATCGGTATTCTGGGCGCTGACAAGCTGCGCACCGCGGAAGAAATTACGCAGACCGATATTAATTCCCTGCAAATTCTGGCCAATCAGGCGGCGCGGGTTATCGAAAATACCCGTTTATATTCCGAAATTATAAATCAGCGGAATTTTGTGGAAGATGTTTTGCGCTATATGATTAATGGAATCCTTACGGTAAATCAGGAAGGGGAAATTACCAGTATCAACCGGGCGGCGCTTTCAATTTTATCTACTTCAAAAGCCGATATCCTCGGGAAAAACGCGCGCGAGGTATTTCGCAATAGTCTGGACGTTGTGGAGCAGGTCCGGGAAAGACTGGCCAGCCGCGGTTTTTATCACGGCTATAATTTACGCTTTGTTATAAACGCGGTTGAAAAATATATCAATATTAATGCATCCACGACCGGTGGCGGAGAATCGAGTATTATCATTCTGGAAGATGTTACAGAACGTAAACGCCTGGATGAGAATTTTGCCCGGGTGGAACGCCTTGCTTCCCTGGGACGCTTTGCCGCCGGTTTGGCGCATGAACTGCGTAATCCGTTAACGGGAGTCAGCCTGCTCTTAGACGATCTGCACGATAAATTAACCGGCAAGCCGGAAGTAGCGCGAATGCTGGCAATGGCGTTAAACGAAATCGAGCGTTTAGAAAACTTAACAAATGAAATCCTCGATTATGCCAATCCCACGAAAGGCAGCTATAAGGAACAGGATATAAATGAGCTTATCGAATCAACACTTCCATTTATTGAAAAACAGTGCCGGAAGGCTGGGATTAATGTACAGAAAAGGCTTGCAGCTTCACTGCCGCCGGTTCGAATAAATCCGGATAAAATACGCCAGGCCCTGCTGAATATTTTGATTAACGCCATTCAGGCAATGCCGCAGGGAGGCCGTCTCTCCGTCGAAACTGATTTCCCGCAAGCCGCTTTAGATAAAGAAGAGGATGTACTGCGCCGGATTCATATCGTTATTACAGATGATGGACCAGGGATTTCCGATGAAGACCAGGAAAAGATTTTTGAACCGTTTTTCACAAAAAATACCGAAGGTACCGGGTTGGGCCTTTCCACTACCCAAAGCATTATTGAAGAACATGGTGGGGAAATTAAGGTCAAAAGCAGTTCTAAGGGAACCCGTTTTATAATCCTGCTGCCGGTGCATCTGTCGAAAGAGGAGAAAAATGAAATATAAAAATATACTTATTGTAGATGACGAAGAGTTCATTCGTCTCAATCTAAAACGTATTTACAGCGAGGAACCTTACCGGGTGTTCCTCGAAAGCCGTGGCGCCTCTGCTTTGAAAACAGCGGAAGAGGAAGAAATTGACCTCGCTCTGCTGGATTTAAACCTGCCCGATATAAGCGGCATAGAGGTGTTACGGCAGATCAAGCAGATCAAACCCGGGCTGCTGGTCATTATGATAACCGGCTATGCCTCAGTCGAGTCAGCCGTGGAAGCCTTAAAATTAGGTGCTTATGACTATATTAAAAAACCGTTCAAAGCAGACGCTATCCGCCTGATTACCCGTCTGGCGCTGGAAGCGCAAAGTCTTAAAGAAACGGTGAAAAATTTACGCGAGCTTCAGCCTGGGATGGGGGCGGATTCCATTTTAGGTGAAAGCGAAGTCATTTCAAAAGTGCGTAATCAGATAAAAGAATTTTCGAAATACGATTCCGAAACGGTGCTCATCACCGGAGAAAGCGGATCGGGAAAAGAGCTGGTAGCCCGGTCTTTACATTATTTAAGTGCCCGTAATGAAAAAGAGTTTATTGAAATTAACTGTGCCTCCATTCCGGAAACGCTGCTGGAGAGCGAATTATTTGGATATGAAAAAGGTGCCTTTACGGATGCTAAAACAAAAAAAACCGGTCTGTTGGAAAAAGCCGACGAAGGCACTCTCTTCCTCGATGAAATTGGCGAAATGAGTTTGGGTTTGCAGGCGAAGTTATTACGGGTATTGGAGAATAAAAAATTACGCCGCTTAGGAGCCACGGAAGATAAAACAATAAATGTGCGCATTATTGCCGCTACCAATAAAAATTTAAAAGAAGCGATTGCCGCCAAAGAATTCAGGCAGGATTTATATTACCGCTTAAATGTATTGCCCATCGAGATGCCGCCCTTACGGGATCGCGGGGAAGACGTTTTACTGTTTACCGATTATTTCTTACAGCATTTTAATACAAAGTTTAATAAAAATATTCAGGGGTTCAGTGAAGAATCCCGGATGATTTTACAGCAGTATTACTGGCCGGGCAATGTGCGGGAACTTAAAAATATGATTGAACGCATCTGTATTTTACAAAAAGAACCGGTGGTGCGTCCGGGCCACCTGCCGGGCGA
>JANTFQ010000253.1 GCA_024763405.1 Calditrichaceae bacterium | reverse complement strand
ATTAATGTCAGTGATATCAATGTGAAGAGCGATGTCTATTTTATAGGAACTTAAAACCAACCCACTTCTGTACCCTGAGCGAAGTCGAAGGGTAATCTCTCCCTTTTTTCAGGCTGTTGCAGTATCGGCATTAAACACTAAAAGTCTGTCATTCCCCGAAAAATCGGGATTTTCAACCCGCAGGTTTCAGGCGGAAATCTAGTCAAAAATTGCATAGATTCCCGACCAGTCAGACGCCTGGCTGATAAAAGCATTCGGGAATGACAATCTGCAACACCCTTTTTTGGGAAGGGAGGGGAAATCCGCCGGCTGGCGGGAGGGGAGGGATATTTTGAAGAAATTCTAATTAATTTTAGATCATCAACATTTAACCGGACACTGTCGCACATAGACAGAAGTTAAAGTTTTATTTGCCTCCACTTGACTATTCCGCCAACAAAATTGAAATTAAGCACCATTCATTTATAAAAAGGATTAATATGAATTCTGCAAACCTATCCCGCCGGGAAATAGAGAACCAATTTAAATGGAAATTAGAAGATATTTTTCCGGATGACGCCGCCTGGGAATCTTCTTTTTCGGAACTGAAAAACAGCTTGCCGCAGCTTACGGCCTTTCAGGGAAAACTGACAAAATCCGCTCATACCCTGTTGGATTTCATTAAAATGATGCATCAGTCCGAAGAGCTGCTGGGACGATTGTATGCTTACGCGCATATGAAAAACGATCAGGATAAAACGGTTGCGGTCTACCAGGAAATGTATGAACGCTGCAGCAGTCTGCTGGTGCAATTTAATCAGGCCGTTTCTTTCTTTGAACCGGAACTTTTACAGCTCGGCGATGATGACTTGCTGGCCTTTTTCAAAGCAGAACCAAAACTGAAAGAATACCACCATTTTCTAAATAATATCCTGCGAACGCGAGCGCACTTGCTTTCCGCCAAAGAAGAACGCCTGCTGGCCCTGGCCGGCGAAGTGGTGCAGGCCCCGGCCGAAGTGTTTGGCGTCTGGGACAGCGCGGATATAATTTTCCCGGAAATGCAGGATGAAAACGGCAAACCCGTCACCATATCTAACGGACTGTACGGCAAATATCAGCAATCGGCCAACCGGCGCCTGCGCAAAGATTCCTATATGGGATTGTACAAGCCGTTTCTCGAACACCGTAATATGCTGGCCGCCAATTATTCGGCCATCATTAAAAACCATATTTTTCAGGCCCGCGCACGTCATTATCAATCAACCCTGGAAGCGGCGCTGGATTCCAACAATATTCCGGTATCGGTTTATCATAATCTGATTAAGAGTACACACGCCCGATTTCAGCCGCTGCACCGCTACAATCAATTACGTAAGAAACTATTAAAACTGAAAGACGGTGTCCACGATTATGATTTACGCGCGCCGCTGTTCACCACGAAGAACAAAGAATATTCCTGGGAAAAGGCCAAACAATTATGCGTAGAAGGCGCCGCCCCGCTTGGAAAGGAATACCAGTCCCTTTTGGGAAAGAGTTATTCCGGAGGCTGGATCGATGTGTATGAACACAAGGGAAAACGCACCGGCGCATACTCTTCCGGGACCTACGGCGTGCATCCTTACGTGCTGATGAATTACAACAAAACCCTGGGCGATGTGTTTACCCTGACCCACGAACTGGGCCACGCGCTGCACACCTGGTACACCATCAACCATCAGCCATTTGTGTACGGCGATTATCCCATCTTTCTGGCCGAAGTCGCTTCTACTACCAACGAAGCCTTACTGCAGCAATATATGATCGACCACGCCGCCGATAAAACGGAGAAGATGGCCTATCTCAACGCCTATCTGGATAAATTCAGCCAGACCTTCTACCGACAGGTCTTATTTGCCGAGTTTGAACTGCAAACCCACGAACTGATCGAAAAAGGCGAAGCGCTCAGCGCCGATAAATTAGATGAACTATTTGGTGAATTGTACCAAACCTACCACGGCCCGGCATTTACACTGGACCGCGAAACCAAAGCGCTCTGGAGCCGCGTGCCCCATTTTTATTATAATTACTATGTTTTTCAGTACAGTACCAGCTTTACCGCCTCTTTCGCCCTGGCCGCCCGGATTTTAAAAAATGGAAAGCCGGCACAGGAACGCTATATTGATTTTTTAAAAAGCGGAAACAGCCGCTATGCCATCGATACGCTTAAAACCGCCGGCGTTGATTTAACAACTGAAAAACCGGTACAAACCGTTTTGGATTATATGAATAAATTACTGGATGAACTGGAAGAGATGCTTTAAAAAAAAGGGCTCGTTTTTTATATAATATTTTTGTAAACTGAATGTCTAAAATCGTTTAACCAATATAAAACAGGAGTACAATATGAAATTCATCATCGGAGTTTTTATGATTACTTCCCTTCTGCTGCTAACCAATTGCAGCACAGAACAGGGCGCCGCCGACAAAGGTAAAACCGAAATATCCCGCGATCAGATCGACGCCAAATACAAATGGAATCTGCAGGATATTTACAAAGACGAAGCCGCCTGGCGGGCAGCAAAAGCAGATGTCGAAAAAATGCTTCCTAAGTTTAAATCCTATAAAGGCAAACTGGGACGTTCGGCTAACACGCTTTATAATTGTCTGGATTTCAGCTCGAAGGTAACCAAAGAATATATGCGCCTTGCTTCCTATGCCGGTAAATTATCCGATCAGGACACCCGTGAATCCGGGCCTATGGCCATGAATCAGGAAATTGCCCAGTTGGGAACAAAACTCAACGGCGCCACTTCCTTTATCGACCCCGAAATTTTATCTATTCCCAAATCGACCATTAAACGATTCCTACGACAGAAGAAAGAATTGCAGGTTTATAGACAATATCTCGACAATATCCAGCGGATGAAACCGCACACCCGTTCCGCCGAAGTGGAAAACACCATTGCCGAAGCCGGCAGCATGAGCGACACCCCCTATGATGTGTACGGCATTTTTAAAAACGCCGATATGCCCCGCCCGGAACTGACCTTAAAAGACGGTAAAACCATCAACCTGGACGATGCCGCTTACACGCTGTACCGCGCCGACGCCGACCGTAATTTCCGCAAAAAGGTTTTCGAAACCTTTTTTGGCGCTTATAAAAAGTTTGAACGTACTTTCGGAACCGATTTATACAGCGAAGTAAAAAAAGATATTTTCTATAAAAATGTAAGAAATTACAACTCCTCGGTGGAACGCGCTCTAAACGCCAATAATATTCCCGTTTCGGTTTACACCAATCTGATTGAAGGGGTGCACGAAAACCTACCCACCCTGCACCGCTACCTAAACCTGCGTAAACGCATGCTGGGACTCGAAACCCTGCACTATTACGATATGTATCCTTCCCTCGTTAAAAAAGCAGATATGAATTACACGGTTGAAGAAGCGGAAGCATTAATCATAAAAGCGCTGCACCCGCTGGGTGAAGAATACACCGCCACTTTAGACGAAGCCTTCAAGAACCGCTGGATCGATATTTATCCCAATACGGGTAAACGCTCCGGCGCTTATTCTTCCGGCGGCGCTTACGATGTGCATCCCTACATCCTGCTGAACTTCAACGGTAAATATGATGACGTCAGCACCATGGCACACGAACTGGGCCATACCATGCACAGCTACAATTCCAACAAGCATCAGGCGTTTGTGAATTCTCATTATCCTATTTTCCTGGCCGAAGTCGCTTCCATTACCAACGAAACACTGCTGGCCGATTATGTTCTGAAAAATACGACCGACAAACAGAAGCGTCTTTCCTTGCTTGGAAATCTGCTGGAAACCTTCCGCACCACCCTGTTTCGTCAAACCCAGTTTGCCGAATTTGAATTAAAGATTCACGAACTGGCGGAAAAAGGCGAAGCCCTGACCGGAGAAAAACTGAGTAATATTTATATGGATATCCTGCGCACCTACTACGGCGTTGATAAAGGCGTAACGGAAATCGAAGATTTATATGGCATCGAATGGGCCTATATCCCGCATTTTTATTATAATTTTTACGTTTTTCAATATGCCACTTCGCTCTGTGCCGCCAATGCCGTTGCCGCCAAAATTTTGGATGAAGGACCGGATATGAGTAAAAAATATCTAAAGAATTTCCTAAGCGCCGGAAGTTCGGATTACGCCATTCCTATTTTAAAAAGCATCGG
>JANTFQ010000252.1 GCA_024763405.1 Calditrichaceae bacterium | reverse complement strand
CCCGATTTTAGATCCTTATAATAAATATTGCCTTCTAAAACATATCCAACCTTCGATTCATCGGGAGAAAGTTTTACGTGACGCACCCGCTGTTCACCATCAAAAACCGGGATCATTTTTTCTGTTGCAAGATCATAAACAAAAAAGCGCCCGTCATCGTAACGGCGCCAGACCCGTTTAGCGTCTGTTTGAAAAAGAATTTTTTTACCGGATGGCGAAAGCTTGTATCTGCTGAAATGCATGATTTCGTTACTCACCGGATTCAACAGTTCAGCGCCATCAATCCATTTGCTTTCTTTTCCGCTAACTACATCGTGTTTAAAAAAAGATTTGGTTTTAGCGCCCTCTTCTTTTTTTAGAAAGACAAACGCTTTGCTGTCCGGCAACCACTGCGGGGAATCTAGTCGTTCACTGTGAAACTTACCGGATCTAAAAATACCGTCGAGGGTTAATTGTTTTACGGTTTGTGCAAAAATGGTGTTGGATAATAAAAAAATAATAGTAAAAATTGAAAGAAAACTGCGCACGGTAATCCTCTCTTTAAATGTTTGTCAGCCTTTAACCGATTTTAGTCAGGTTGCGGATTTTTAGCAGATTTATCCTTATAACCAGATAAACAGAATTTATAATGAAATGTACATCCAAATCTATGTTTATCGGCAACTGCAATATTAAACTGCAATATTAAACTGCAATGGACTAAATATAAAAAATAATGGGAAGAAATAAAAAAAAGCGCATCAGATTAAACGGATAATTAGTGAATTATTCAGCATTAAACATACCAAACAAACCTATGAATTGTTTTTTTATTTACGAATCTAACCTTTGTTATATTTTACATTGCAAACAAAAAATTGTTAGGAATAGTAAGGTCTCAATCAATAGAATTCCCGTATTTGAGAATTTTTTCTCATTATTTAGGCTTTTAAAGAGAGTCCATTAGATCCCCAGAAATTTTCATCCGGGATACAAAACACGCAACCTGAATATTTATTAACTTTTTCAGATGATTATTTCTATTTTCTTTGACCTGTTTTCTGTGTACATTTGGGAATTCAATTTAACAATTCAATAGCTAAACCTTATTTGGAGGTTCAAATGCCAGAAATGGTTTTATTAGGAGATGAAGCGGTAGCAATGGGCGCCCTGCACGCAGGCATTTCAGCCGCGTATGCCTACCCCGGCACTCCTTCAACGGAAATAACAGAATTTTTAATTCAGAATTCCAAAAAGAATAACGGTCCCTCTGCACACTGGTGTGCCAATGAAAAAACAGCCTACGAAGCGGCATTGGGTGTTTCCTTTGCCGGCCGGCGCAGCCTGGTTTCCATGAAGCATGTGGGTTTAAATGTAGCGGCCGATCCCTTTATGAACTCGGCCATCGTTTCCATTCACGGCGGACTGGTGCTGGTTGTAGCCGATGACCCGGGCATGCACAGTTCACAAAACGAACAGGACAGTCGCTATTTCGCCGACTTCGCACGTATTGTCTGCTTAGAACCAACGAATCAGCAGGAAGCCTACGAAATGGCCCGGGAGGCCTTTGACATTTCGGAACGGTTTCACATTCCGGTGATGATTCGCCTCGTTACCCGTTTGGCACACAGCCGTTCCGTCGTGCAGCTTTCCGAACCGCGTACCGAAAACAAATTAGAAAAAGCGCCCGAGCCTAATTCCTGGATTTTATTGCCTTCCAATGCCCGGAATCAATGGCACGGCCTTCTTGATACCTATAAGGAAATGCAGCAGTACAGCGAAGAAAGCAGTTTCAACCCGTTGACGCTGAATAGTACTTTTACGGACTATGCGGTTATTACGACAGGTCTGGCTAAAAATTACTATCTGGAAAATGTACCGGATTTAAATGAACAACCCTCCCATTTGCACATCAGCGCCTACCCTTTCCCTGCTGAAAAAATCCGTTCTCTGGCATCCTCTGCTAAAAAAATACTGATTCTCGAAGAAGGTTACCCATTTGTAGAGCGTTTTTTGCGTGGAATCTTGCCCAATGGAATGGAAATTATCGGAAAAGAATCCGGTGAAGTTCCCGCAGAAGGAGAATTGAATCCGGATAATATTCGGCCTGCACTTGGATTGGAATCCCGAACGGGATCTCCACATCCCGATATGCCGTTATCAAACAGGCCGCCTCAACTCTGTCCGGGCTGTCCGCATGCCGATTCTTTTAACGCACTTAAAATGGCACTAAGCGGATATGGGAAATCAATGGTTACTTCTGATATCGGCTGCTACACTTTAGCCGCCCTGCCACCTTACTCTGCTATCGAGACGACAGTCAATATGGGCGCCTCCATTGGCATGGCCAAAGGCGCTTCGGATGCCGGATATTTTCCTGCCGTGGCCGTTATTGGTGACAGTACCTTCTTGCATTCCGGCGTGTCACCACTTATCGATGCCGTTGCGCACAACACTAATATGACTTTAGTTATTCTCGATAACGAAACAACCGGTATGACCGGCGGCCAACCGACCATCCTGCCCTCTTCCCGCTTAGAAAAAGTGGTTTTGGGAATTGGTGTGGAACCGGAACATGTTAAACTCATTGAAGCGCACCGTAAGTTTGATGAAGAAAACAGCAAGGTAATTAAGCAGGAAATTGAGTACAATGGGCTTTCGGTAATTATCGCCGTACGCGAATGTGTTGAAACGGCAAAACGCCATAAACGGGAAGGAGGCCAGTCATGAAATACGATGTTATTTTAGCCGGAGTGGGTGGACAGGGTGTCTTGTCTGTCTCCGCAATCATCGCCTCCAGCGCGATGGAAGAAGGATTGCAAGTCAAGCAGTCCGAAGTGCACGGGATGTCGCAGCGTGGCGGCGCGGTGTACACCAATCTGCGCCTTTCCGATGAAACTATTTACAGTGATTTGATTCCCATCGGCGGCGCATCACTGGTGTTAAGCATGGAACCGCTGGAGAGTCTGCGCTACCTGGACTATCTGAATCCCGAAGGCCAGCTCATTACCTCTTCCAACCCGGAACGGAATATCGATGATTACCCCGATTTGGATACACTGATCGGCAAAATCAACACGCTTCCCCACGCACAGGTGATTGACGCCCGTAAGCTGGCCCTCGAAGCCGGTTCCGGAAGAGCCGCTAACATGGTTCTGGCCGGCGCTGCTTCCAATTATGTGCCCCTGAAATCTGAAACAATGGAAGGATATATCCGGAAAATTTTCCAGCGCAAAGGCGATAAGGTCGTAGAAACAAACCTGAAGGCTTTTCAGTTGGGACGCGAGAATAGTAAATAATGAATCCTAATCTATTTCTAATAGAAAAGCGACATTAAATTCTATATCTTAAATCATTAATACTAAATGTTAAGGAATTAAGTATGGATAAAACTAAAAATTTCGCCCTGGTAGCCCACGACAATCGTAAACAGGATATGATTGAGTGGGTCGACTGGAATTCGGATATATTATTTAATCACAGTCTGGTTTGTACCGGAACAACAGGCCGGTTAATAGAGGAAACTCTGGAAAAGAAATTACTGAAACACCAGGATAGAGCGCGAATGCCGAAAATCAAAAAACTGATGTCCGGCCCGCTTGGAGGGGACCAGCAGTTAGGCGCAATGATCACCGAAGGCCAAATTGATATGTTTATTTTTTTCTGGGATCCCATGGAACCTCAGCCGCACGATGTGGATGTAAAGGCTCTTCTGCGAATAGCGGCTTTGTATAATGTTCCTACTGCCACCAACCGTTCCAGCGCCGACTTTATGATTTCTTCGCCACTGATGTCGGAACCATATCAGCCTATTTTAAAAGATTATAGTTCATATATCTCACGAAAAATCTAAAAAAAAAGCTCCGGTTAAGGAGCTTTTTTGTTTTATCGTTGGGAATGTTTACCAGTTTATAAAAGGATCTTTAAAGAAAGTTCACATTCCTCATTTCATCTTTAGTGAGAGAAAAATGGCCTAGTCCAGGACTTCCATTTCTTCTAAGCTCAGTTTTTCTTTCATTTCCAACATCTTCCATTTGCGGTCCATGGTTTTTTGAATATTCTCAATATCCGCATCCGTCAGGTGGTTAAATCTTCCCTGTGCTTTAAGATATTCTTTAACCGGAGTTCCTTTGGATTCATGCGTAATATGATATTTCCAACCGTCTTCCACTTCATACAAGGGGAATATCTTGGTTT
>JANTFQ010000251.1 GCA_024763405.1 Calditrichaceae bacterium | reverse complement strand
GATGAAGCCGCAAAGCAGCAAAAAATTCCAAGACAGTCCCTGCACATCGAAGGACATCTCTCCTGCCGCTGTGTGATCGACCGGAACTGGTTTCGAATCGTATTCGATAATTTATTCGATAATGCCCGTAAATATTCACTCGAAGCGGCTAAGATAAAAGTTTTATTGAAATGTACTCCTAAACAAATTATCATTGAAGTTCAGGACCAGGGAATGGGAATAACGCCCCGGGATCAGAAAAAGGTGTTTCATAAATTCCAGCGAATCGATAATGCGGAAAGCCCAAATGTAAAGGGCACCGGACTCGGCCTTTATTGGGTTAAAGAAATTATTAACTATCATGGCGGTAAAGTATCGGTTTCGAGCAAAGGTAAAGGGCACGGCTCGACATTTAAAATTGAATTGCCAGTGTACAAGGTTTCTAAAAAACGGCATATCCGGGGTCTGTTAAAACGTAGTATAAATAAGACGGAAGTAAAAAAATGAAGCAGTCGGAATTAAGGGGAAGTAAAATATTGCTGGTAGAAGATGAAGAATCTCTCGCCATCGGGCTGGAATATAATCTTTCGGCGGAAGGCTGCGATATCGAACTTGCGGATGATGGAAAGAAAGCCCTGGCCTGTATCGAAAAATCAGATTATGATCTGCTTATCCTTGATATTATGCTGCCTTATGTGGACGGATTTGAAATTGCCAAACAGGTTCGAAAAAAAAATGCCCAGGTTCCGATTCTGTTTTTAACCGCCCGCACCGACGCCAAAGACCGCATTAAGGGTTTGAAAATAGGCGCGGATGATTATTTAACAAAACCCTTTCACCTGGATGAACTTCTTTTACGGATACGCGGAATGCTGCGCCGGAAAAGCTGGTACAAAGAATCGGTTGAGGAAAACCCGGTTTATCATTTTGGGAGAAATGAAATAAATTTTGAGAACTTCATTTGCAGTGCATCTGGTAAACAGATTCAGCTAACTGCTCACGAGGCCTTTCTGCTAAAATATTTAATCACCAATAAAAATAGAATCGTTTCCCGAAAAGAATTGCTGCAAAATGTCTGGAACACCAATTCGGATATTGAAACCCGTACGGTGGATAATTTTATCGTCCGGCTGCGCCGCTACTTTGAGACCGATCCCAATAACCCGCAGTATATAAAAAGCATCCGGGGACAGGGATATATTTTTAATGATGTGGTATGAAAAGAAATTTTAAATTTTGGATTTTGAATTATAAGTTTTCTTTATGTTCAAAATCAATAATGTCCGGAAAAATGGTGATGATCTAAAATTTATTAGAATTTCTTCAAAATAACCCTCCCCTTCCCGATTCTCGGGATTCCCCTCCCTTCCAAAAAAAAGGGAGGGGATTACCCTTCGACTTCGCTCAGGGTACGGAAGTGGGTTGGTTTTGAGTTCCTATAAAATAGACATCGCTCTTCACATTGATATCACTGACATTAATTGACTATTTCCAATTCTAAACCGGACACAAATGAAATTTGGTTTACATTAAAAACAGGAACCGGAAAAGAATCCTATGGCCTTTCTATTCTTTTTTCCTTCTGTTTCGGAGGAATGCCGGTTCCTGTATTTATTTGCAATGAACAAAATTTACAGAATTATTTTGCCCAGATTTTAGTCCAGTCAATCGGATATTCGAACTGTGCATTTGCCAGATCTTTAGGCCAGATTAATTTCAATGTTCCGTCAATCCATTGAACAACATAGGTGTTCACCTTGTTCTGATGGATCTTCTTCCCATAAGCCGTAAACTTAACAGGAGCAAAAACAGTCATCATATCTGTTGCATCTAAGGCCTTCTTAATAGTGGCAGCGTCATATTCACCGTTACAGCGCTTTAATACATCATCCACTACCGTTGCTGCAGCATAGGCTTCTGCACCATGATAATCCGGACCGTCGCCACCGTATTTAGCGACATAACCATCAAAATATTCTTTTGCTCCTGGAATCGGAAGGGCCTGATGCCACAGCGTCGCGGAAACCATACGCCGTGAAGCAACACCTGCATTCTCTTTGAAAGCAGGCATGGTATAACCGGCGCCGGCGCCAACAAAAAGTTTTGGCTTCAAATTCAGTTCGCGTGCTTGTTTCATCAACTGAGCGGCGTCCATTACATAAGAGATCATGTAGGTCATATCCGGATTCAACTTTTTAGCATTGGAGAGCATCGGTTTAAAATCTACCGTACCACCGGAATAAGATTCAACGCCAAGAACTTTAATCCCTAATTTTTCTGCTGATTTCTTGAATGCTTTGGCGCCTTTTGTACCAAATGCGGTATTTTCATGAATAATAAATACAGACGCTGGTTTTACTACTTCGGCCAGTAATCCTTCCAGGCCGGAAGCATATTCTGACACCGGTGGATTTAGACGATAGATATAAAATTTATCACCGTCATTAGTTGTTAAATTAAAAGCTTCCGGTTCGGTAATCTTATCTACTGAACCGGTATTAACGAGAAAAGGTATCCGGTACTGCTGGGCAACAGCAGCCGCTGCAAATGTAACGGAAGAACTGTATCCGCCGGCAACCATAGCTACCTTGTTTACATTTACCAGTTTTTCCATCGCCGCACGGCCTACATCCGGTTTACCGGTATCGTCTTCATATACAAACTGAATAAGGCGTTGTCCTTTTTCTTTACGGGCAGCGTTTATTTTTTCAGAAGCTAATTCATAGGAATTCTTTTCCATTTCACCAAATTTGGCCTGATGGCCGGTCAATGGCAGCATTACACCAACTTTTATCGGACCGCTTTCCTTTTTTCCGCAACTATTAATGCTCAGCGCAAAGGCTACGGTTAAGACAAGAATCATTATTGTTTTTAGGTATTTCATTTTTAAACTTCCTCTCTTGTTAAATCAAATAAGAAAAAAGAGGGGCGGCTTTGTAAACGCCCGCCCCATAAAAGAACTCTATTATTTAAACTTAACAATAACCAGGAATTCAATTTTATGACGATTATAATCATCTACACCTTTTGTTGAACGTGTATACATACGCCATCTCGGAGCAAGCAGAACCGAACCGTGTTCGCCGCTGAAGGCCGTATATTTGTACATTAACCATAAATAGCTATAATCTGTATCAACATCGCTCGCGCCTTTATCGGTTCTTTTTGCAATATCATACCAGGCAGCGATAGCGCCGGGGCCAACTTTACCGCCTGCTTTAATACGGAAGAAAGTACCACTGTACTCGCCTGCTGCTTTAACCGTTTGAGAAGTCATGGCAGCGGTAGCGCCAAAGGTAAATCCTGCCATTTTGGGAGTGGTTAAATTAACACCATAAGTCATCGGAGCTGCAATGTTTTTATCAGCATACGTATAATAAAGAGCCGGTTGAACGCCAAATCCTGCAACTTTCATCGCATAATCTAAACCGATTGTATACGTATCATGCGCATCCGAAACCGTAGTGCCTGCAGCATCTTTTTTGAATAAATTATTAGCATCTTTGGTCATATTGATATTCAGTTTACCGGGGCCTGCTTTAAACCATCCACCAATACCAAAACGAGAACCTAAACCATAAATTGTCCAGGGAATATCAACCATTTTATAGGGATAATACTGGATATCCAGCATCGGATTAGAAATGCCGTTCTGCGGTAGAATACCACCCTTTAATCCCCAGTTCTCTTTATTCACGCCAAGAACTAATTGTGTAAAAGCAACATACGGATTTCTGGAAATGTTTTTATCCGGAAAATCAAATTCCAATCCATTGGTAAAGGCATATTCTGCATAGTTATAATGAGCCAGACGTATTTTTGCATACCAGCCATCACCAATTTTTGCAGACACATTTAAACGGGCGCGATACATATAGTACATGTCGCTTTGCTCGAATTTTCCTTGTGACTTCAAATCCAGTCGCGGCCGTACCTGGGCGCTTCCGGAAATACTAATCTGTGCCAGCAAACTGCCGGTAAAGGTCAGCACCATTAATAAAGTCATCAGCTTCTTCATAAAACCTCCTCGTAAATTAATTGGATTGAGTGAATTAAGTTAGGATTGATTGGGTAACGGGAAGCAAAGGGTATGCCAGTTTTGTGATTTAGATCAAACGTTTGTATAAGGGGGATGAGAAAAAAAACAGAGAAAAACAAAATATAAAATTGGCCAATTTTGGCCGAAATCGGTTAAGATTCGCC
>JANTFQ010000250.1 GCA_024763405.1 Calditrichaceae bacterium | reverse complement strand
CATCTTCCCAATGAAGAGCAAAATGCGCTCAGTACCTTTGCAGAAAAAATTGAACAATATTTCAATGGCTATGATTGGGTGGACGATGAATTTGAATATGATGTGGTTTGCAACATCCAGGTAATCGTGGAAACCGTGCAGAAAAAAACCGCCGAAAAAATCTATAAAACACAATTTTTAATTTCCAGTGTTTCCGGAGAAAATTTTTATGACAAAAGCTGGGAATTCCCCTATCAGCCCAGTTTCCCGCTAAGCCATTCCAAAGCGCAGTTCGATCCGGTAACCCATTTCCTGGATTTTTACGCCTATATGGTACTGGCCGGCGAGATGGATACAAACGGACTGCTATTGGGAACACCATTTTATGACAAGGCGATGGACATTGCCAGCCAGGCGAAACTCAGCAAATATTCCCGTGGATGGAATTACCGTATACAGGAGGTACAAAATTTAACCGATATGCGTACCCGGCCTCTGCGCGAATTGAAACCCGATTTTTTTGAAGCGCTCTATTTCCTCGATCAGGATAAACCGTTGGATGCCTATAAAGAAGGATTACTCGTTTTAAAGGGATTAAAAAAAGTCTATAAAATGCTGCCGAACTCAAAACCGCTGCAAACCTTTTTTAAATCGCATTTTAAAGAACTGGCAAAACTCTTCCGCGGCCATAATCCTGAGCTCGAACAGTTGATAACGTTGGACAGCAAGCACCGCGAAGCGTACCGGGCGGCAATAGAATAAAAATGGAACGACCAATCGGACAAACGAAAGATGTGGGCTTTCAGTTTGGACTTCGGAAAACCTTTCCCATTCCGTTTGAACAAGTCTGGGATTTTCTGTTTTCCGAAGACGGACTCAAAATCTGGCTTGGCGAACTGCAAAGTATATTTGAAATCAACAAACCCTATCATACAAAAGACGGTGTCGAAGGAAAGGTGCGGGTTTTTCGCCCCTATTCTCATATTCGTTTAAACTGGAAAAAGAAGCACTGGGAAAATTTGTCCACACTTCAGGTTCGTGTCATGGGAAATCCCAAAAAAGCGACGATTAGTTTCCATCAGGAAAAATTACTCAATTCCGAGCAACGAACTGAAATGAAAGAATACTGGAATAAAGTAATGCTGAAGCTATCAGATGAACTGGCTGGAAAAGAACAATGAAAAAACAAATCATTGGCCTGATTTTTGGCGCTATCGCCGGAATGATAGACATTGTTCCAATGATAATTCAGGGTCTTACCTGGGACGCAAATTTATCGGCACTTTCAATGTGGATTGTCATTGGGTTCTTTACCGCCTCCGTCGAGCTAAAAATCAATCCTATTTTTAAAGGTGTTTTAATTGCCTTTATGGTGCTGCTCCCTTCAGCCTTTTTGATTGGATGGGCAAATCCGGTCACACTAATACCGATTTTCATAATGACATTTATTTTAAGCGTATTGCTTGGATTTACGATTCATAAATTTACGGTTCACCGAAAATAAACGATCTTTGTTCCTGGGGATGAAAAATATCTTCTCAGGTGAGTAACCTGATTTTTAGTTGAAGTTGCGCTTCGCCGCTTTATTCCAGGTGCACCTCTGTACCTGAAAATAGGAAACTGTAAATGCCGGAAGAGCGGGACTCTGCGCAGGATGAAACACTGTAAATTATCGGGTTAAAGTATCAATATTAAATCATATTGTTTTAAGGAGTCGAAATGGATAGCGGTGAAAAGAGCTTATTTGTAACCGGGCAATTTGCGCTGGCATTAGGAATATTTGGCTTTTTAATGAATGCCTTTGCTTGGGACAACAATTATTATGTTGCTTTTATTACAGGAATTTTACTGGGCCTGGCCTTGGCTATAAACTTGTTCTTTCTGATTAAATTTAACAAGAGCACGCGGTAAAGCACACAACATTACAAGACTTTTTATCGAGTAGATTCAGTCTTTTTTTCGAAAAAGATTTTTAGCTTTATTTGCGCAGTTTTACAAATTTCCGTTTTCCAACCTTCAGCACCAGACCATTTTCTATTTCTATGGTTGCATAGGGGTCGGTTATCTTTTTGCCGTCAATGGACACGCCGCCGCCCTGTACCAGACGCCGTGCTTTTCCCTTCGATTCGCTGGTGCCGGTTAGCAGCATTAAATCGGCAATGGCCAGTTCATCTTCCGCAATTTTGACTTCCGGCATATCGTCCGGGACATCTTTTTTAACAAAGATTTGTTTAAACGCTTCCTGCGCCTGTTCGGCCGCCTGCGCATCATGATACATGCGCACCAGGGTTCTGCCGAGATATTGTTTTACATCCCGGGGATTTGTCTGCGGGTTTTCCAGATCGGCTTTAATGCGTTTTAACTCCGCGCCGTCAACATCGCTGACCAATTCAAAATAACGCAGAATCATTTCGTCCGGCAGGGACATGGCTTTACCAAACATCTCCGCCGGGGCTTCGTCGATGCCAATATAATTACCAAGCGATTTGCTCATACGCTGCTTGCCATCTAATCCTTCCAAAACCGGAAGGGTTAGAATAATTTGCGGCTCCAGCCCAAATTCTTTTTGAATATTGCGGCCAATCACCAGGTTAAATTTCTGCTCGGTGGCGCCCAATTCTACATCGGCTTTTATTTCCACAGAATCGTAACCCTGCATCAACGGATAAAAGAATTCATGAATACTGATGGGCAGCTGACCATTGTACCGTTTGGAGAAATCATCCCGCTCCAGCATTCGGGCCACGGTAAACTTAGAGGCAAGATTCATAATCTCGGCAAAATTCATTTTACTAAACCACTCACCGTTCAGACGCACCTGCGTCTTTTCTTTATCTAAAATCTTAAAAAACTGATCCTGGTAGGTTTGGGCATGTTCCATTACCGCTTGGTGGGAAAGCCGCGGCCGGGTGCTGTTTTTTTCACTAGGGTCACCCACCATCGCCGTGTAATCACCGATAATGACGACCACCTGGTGTCCCAGTTCCTGAAAGTGGCGCAGCTTGCGGATGCCCACTGTATGACCGAGATGAATATCCGGCGCCGTCGGATCAAACCCCTGTTTGATAATTAAAGGCTTGTTTTCTTTTAAAGATCGTTCCAGTTTTTTTACCAGCTCTTCTTCCGGTAAAATTTCCACGGTTCCTCTTTTGATCAAATCCATTTGTTCGTTTATTGAGGGAAAAGACATTGTAGCTCCAGAATTTTCATTTTTTAGTTAACAGTTTAAAATTTGCACGTTAGTTTAATGTTTCTTTTGATTTTGTCTTTAATGCAGCCAAACACAATTTAGCTATTTGTATACTAAAAGATTGTTACGTCGCTCAGATCGCTCCTCACAATGACAATCACAATGTCATTAATTATGCGGCAGGCATCGTCGCGGAACAACAGCGCCATTACCCGTTTTTGCGAGGTCCCGATTTATCGGGAATGAAGCAATCCAAATAAAATAATTAAATTTAAGACAAAATTATTTATATTTATTCAATCGATCCATATCACGCTTTTGATCCCGTTCGGCGATGGCGGCCCGTTTATCATATTTACGTTTCCCGCGGGCCATCCCGATAGCGGCCTTTATCAGGTGACCCTTCAGGTAAATTTTCAACGGAACCACGGTTAAACCTTTTTCCTGAATCTGGCGGTGAATCTTCTTTAACTCACGCTGGTGCAGCAGTAATTTACGGTTGCGCAGCGGTTCGTGACTTTCCATTGTTGATTTGGTGTACGGTGAAATATGCATACCAATCAACCACAATTCACCCCGGATAAAACGGGCGTAGGCGTCGGAAAGATTGACCCGCCCTTCGCGAACGGCTTTTACTTCGGTTCCCTGCAGCACAAGACCGGCTTCATACGTATCAATGATCTCGTACTCATACCGTGCTTTGCGGTTATTGGTAATTGTTTTTGTGTTCTTTTCTGCCATAAAGGAATTTTTTGTTTAATTTTCCGTTTGATATTTAATCAAGTCGCTAAGTTTAATCATAAACAAGGGTTCGGGCAAAAAAATCTGATGATGTCTCGTTTTATTGAACTTCCGCTTAGCTGGAAACGAATTCCGGCTCAGAAACCGGTTTTTAAAACAATTACCCTGGGCCGTATGCGCTGGCTTAGTCTGGCCGAAATTCCACAGCATTCGGAACTTCCTCAAAGCCTGTTAACCAATTTCAGACGGGGTGTACTGATTCGCGGCTGCAGCCGCAG
>JANTFQ010000249.1 GCA_024763405.1 Calditrichaceae bacterium | reverse complement strand
TTTGGCGCCTTTATGATGCATCCTCTGACCCTGATGATGATCATCGGTATTTCCATTCAGGGCTTGGCGGAATGTTTTATTTCACCCCGTTTTCTGGAATACTTTTCGTTTATGGCCCCAAAAGGCGAAGAAGGGCTTTACCTGGGATTCAGTCACCTGCACTCGTTTATCTCGGCCCTGGTTGGTTTTATTATGTCCGGTTTTTTACTGGATTACTACTGTCCCGATCCCCATTCCCTGCCGGCCGGGATCAGCGCCGCCGAAAAAGCTGCCCATTACGCCCATGCCCATTATATCTGGTACTATTTTGTGGCCATCGGTCTGACCGCCGCCCTGGCGCTTTGGATTTTCAAAATTGTTACCGAGCGCATCGACGCTAAAAGAGAAACCGTTTAAAACCCGAAGGGTAGAACTTTAATAATTCTGCCCTTTTTTTCTTGTGTCTCCAGGGTATTTTTATTACAATGTTTCATCTGTTTCCGGATTTAATATTGGTATTAAAAATGGAATGCATGCATTTTCTAAAACTTTGGCTGATGCTGATACTTTTTTTCGGCCTTAATCCCATCCACGCCCAAATCGATGTTCAACACCACGGGAAAGCCGATGCAATGGTACACATCGAAATCCTCGATCCAGATTCCTTAACGGGTGACGATTATGAACTTACCTTTATCCGTCAGCACTATTATTTGGATTCCGATGGTACGTGGAAAAAAACCTGTTCTTCCGATTCAATCTGCAAAGGATTCGAAAAAGCCACTGATATTTCAAGAACCCGGCTGAGCGCGGCAGCCACCTATGCCGATTCAGCCGGTACGGTTAATATTATCGCAACCCTTGATTTGAGGGCTCCTTACGGGAATTATGCCGATGGTGTACAGCTGAAATTCCCCCGTGATTTAATCATTCATCAATGGAAACCGGTCTGGGGAGCTTACGGCTCTTTTTCCAATTATAATCAGAATATTATAAACAGCGCCGGCACATATGACCCCATTACACATTCCATAACCTGGGGCGATTCTGCCCGTTCAACCTTAGGCGCCATTGAGGGAACTGTTTATCTTGAAATAAATACAGATTTATTCACACCACCGCTGGATATTGCCTATACCGTATTTGATGACGGATATGACCAAAATATTTTGGATGCAAAAGGGACTGTTTCCGTTGATGAAATTGGCTATGATTTTAAAACTGAAAGCCAGTGGGATTTAAAAAACAGTACTCTCAACACCTATGTACTGGCAGATCAGCTTCTTTACCCAACCCTGGAAGAACCGAATAGAAGCCAGGAAGTTGACGGATTTCGTGTAATGGTATCAGGGACCTTTGATCCGCCCGTTAATTTTTCAGAAATAATATGGACCGATACCAGCGGGATCGAATCCATCGTCGGATTGGACACAATTTCCAGCTGCTATTATTTCTGGTGAGGAGGTACTTCCCTTTCAATCCATAGTTATGGATACGGAACACTGGATATTGATGAACTGATAAAAGATTATGAAATCCGTTTTACCGGGGAATTTGAAACCTCTCTTTGGGTTAACAATAACAACGATACAGTACTGGTACATTCTGTTAAAGAAGGCACCGGTTCCATGGCCTGGCTCGACGGTGCACGCGCCTATGATTTGGCCGATCACCCTTTGAATCCAAATCCTGGCTCGGATGAACCTTTTATGGTGCGCATCCCTTTTGAAGTATGGAACATCGACGACAACCGGCAGATCAATATTCAAATCTATGACCGAACACAGAATATCAATGATACCATTCCCGGCTCTGAGTTTTGGGCATTTAATCCGCACAACCGAATGTACAGCAATTTTATTAATACCGCTTATAAAGAATCACCGCCGCTCCAGGCCGATCTTGATGCCATGACCTGGAATCTTATTTGGTGGCAGACACCCTGGACTTACGGAGATAAACTGACTGTAAAATATACCAATCCGGTTACCAGCGCAGATACCTTCTTTTTTTCCACAAAACTGGAAACGAAGGAACAGCCCGAAACCTTTGTTCTGTATCAGAATTATCCCAACCCCTTTAATTCCGGAACTAAAATCAAATATTTTTTAAGTGAAGCAAAACCGGTAACCCTTACCGTTTATAATCTGCTCGGCCAAAAGGTGCGCACCCTGGTCAATGAATCACAAACAGCCGGATTTCAGTTTACTCGCTGGAACGGTACGAATAGCTTTGGGCAGGCGGCTGCCAGTGGTGTATATTTTTATCAGCTTCGAATCGGAAATTTACATCTATCCAAAAAACTGCTGCTACTGCGCTAAATTATTTTATTTTTCCCTTGACTTCTTGATTACGATAATTTAATATTTGTACGAATTAAATATTTTAATAATTATTTCGTATACTTTTAGTGAGATCGTAAATGTTTTCCGATTTACCCGTCAAACAGCAGCAAATTCTGGAAACTGCAGAAGACCTATTTCAACGTTTCGGGATTAAACGCATTTCCATCGAGGAAATATGCTCCACCGCTAAGGTCAGCAAAATGACTTTTTATAAATATTTTAAAAATAAAGTGGAACTTGTCCGCTTTTTATGGACACGCTGGTTCGAAGAAAATAATGCTAAGATTGCCGAAGTGCGGGCAATGAAAATCAGTTTTACCGAAAAGCTGGCGCTTTTTCTTAAACTGAAAGAAGAAGGCACTCAGAAAATAAGTTACCAGTTTGCGCTGGATTATCTGAACGGAGTACCCGAACTGGAAGAATTTTTCCGGGAACAGTACACAAAGAGTATGAGTCAATTTATGGATTTCATCCGCGAAGCCCAGCTAAAAGGAGACGTGCGTCCGGATATGAAAATTGAATTCTTTCTCGCCGTTATCGAAGCGATGAAAGGTCTGATGCAGAATAAAACACTGGTAAATTTGTATCCGCAGTATCAGGATTTTATTATGGAGGTCAATAATTTTTTGTTTTATGGTTTACTTCCGAGACCCAAAAACAATTAGGAATGATAAATTTTGGATTTTGAATTAACTGTCATTCCGTAGAAATCTTTTTAACAAGCCAATTTATCACCCGGCAAAAGGGCTCTTGCAGAGTGACTCGTAGTCCGAACCCTGGTTCGGATAGAAAAACGCCAGCATAATGAAACAGAAAATCGAAATATGTTCTTATTCAACCTAAAAAATAAATTTATATTTCTAGTCCTAACCCTATTGGCAGTAAATTCTCTTGTTGCCGCTGACTGGGATTTTCGCGGGCAATTATCTGGCTGGGCCGGAAGCAGCAGGCTGGACGGAGACAACGCTGCTCAGGCAGGCTTGCGCTATATTCCCGAAGGTTCCTTTTTATACCAGTTATCCGATGAATCTTTCCTGGAAACGTTAACCGCGCTTAATATGTACGTTTCGGCGCGCCAGGAAAATACTTCCCAAAATATTAAATTGTACCGTTTACAGCTGCGTTTTGCTTCGGCACAGAGTGAAGTGCGGCTTGGGCTGCAAAAAATTAGTTTCGGCCCGGCGCGGCTGCTGCGATCGCTGCGCTGGTTCGATCAAATCGATCCCACCGATCCGCTGCGGCTAACCAGCGGTGTTTACGCCTTGCGCTGTACCTATAATTTTTTAAACAATTCCAGTGTCTGGTTGTGGGCGATGTACGGAAATAAAGCTACCAAGGGATTTGAGACCCTGCCATCCGTTAAAACAAAGCCGGAGTTCGGCGGACGGCTGCAATTTCCTGTTCCCTTTGGAGAAACCGGATTAAGCGTTCATTCACGAAAAGTAGACGCTCCTTCCTTTACCTACCGGGAAAACCGGCTGGCCTTCGATGGCCGGTTTGATATCCTGGTTGGGCTCTGGTTTGAAGCGTCGTTTCAAAAGAGCGAAACCCGGCTCGTCCCCTTTCCCTGGCAAAAGCAACTGACCCTCGGCGGCGATTACACGTTTGGAATCGGAAATGGTTTGTATGTACTGGCCGAGCACCTTTTTGTTTCCGCTTCGGATGAATTGTTTAAAAACCGGCTGGATGGAAATACGTCTGCGTTAATGGTCTCTTATCCCGTGGGCATATTCGACTCCTTTCAGGCGGTAAGCTATTATTCCTGGAATGCAGAAAAACTGTTTCAATATTACAACTGGCAGCGCACATACGATTCTTTTATCCTGAATTTCAGCCTGTTCCACTATCCGGTATCCAAAGCACTGCCATCATCGCTGCCATTTTCCG
>JANTFQ010000248.1 GCA_024763405.1 Calditrichaceae bacterium | reverse complement strand
GCCGAAATGAGCCGTCTTTGTAACCGATCCGTAGCGGAAATTGAAATCAATAAAGTGGATATTTTACAGGAAACATCCCGTAAGCTAAACGCAATTATTGTATTAAAGGGCGCCCATTCCCTCATCGGTATGCCGGATGGACGGGTTTACATTAATTTGAGCGGTAATCCCGGAATGGCTACCGCCGGAAGCGGAGACGTACTCACGGGCACCATCGCTGCGATGTTCGGCCTGGGGCTCCCGTTTGAAGAAGCGGTGCGCAGCGGTGTTTTTATGCACGGTTTTGCCGGAGACCTTGCCGCTGCTCAAATCGGGCAGGACGGACTTGTAGCCGGGGATATTTTGAATAACCTGCCGCAGGCGCTGAAACAGTACCGCTCGGATTTTGAAACTATTTTTAAAAACAATTATGGTAAAATACACCTGGTATAAATACATATCGGAAATTCGGGGCACGGGGTAAGGTGTAGATATGAATTTAATCTTATAAATTACTCTGCAAATATTTCGGAACTTAAAAAGAATCCATCTGCTCTATTAACTTAAAAAAATATTAATATCTCTTTTCTTTTCGTCTGGCCAAAGATTGCCACGTGCAGATGGGGAAGAAACAAAAAGTCAGACTGGATTTCGTCAATTTAGTCCAGACACGGTTCATTAATAAAATTATCGACGGTTATTTCTACCTGGTTTTGTTTATTTTTTAGAGTATATTATTTGTACTACTATAGGGTACTAAATGTATGAAAAGAAAAATTATGGTTGTCTGTCCGGCAGGCGGCCATTTATGTGAGGCCCGTATTGCTCTTGAACAATTTGGGGAAAACGAGACTCTTTTTGTAACCAATCCGCTTCCCCATTTAAAAAACAATCCGTCGGTCAATATGTTCTTTATCATCGATCCGCATGTAAGTTTTTTAAAATACATTCTTAATTTTTTATCTGCTTTAAAACTCTTTTTTAAAATGCGCCCTCAGATTGTGCTTTCTACCGGAGGCGGTATTTCAATTAGCCTTTTTATTCTTGGTAAAATCTTTGGCTCTACTACTGTTTTTATCGAAAGTGGTTCGAGGATTCTGTTTCCTTCCAAAACCGGCAGACTGCTTTATCCCTTTTCGGATTATTTCTTTATTCAGTCTGAGCACTTACTAAAGTTTTATCCAAAAGCTGTTCAAACTGGTATTTTATAATGATTTTAGTTTTACTCGGCACCAATCCCTATGATTTTGCAAGACTGATTAAGGCAATTGATTCCTATGCCCAAAGTACCGATGAACGCATCGAAATACAGCTGGGACATTCTCTTACCCTGCCAGTATATGCGGATTACTTTACTTTTTTACCAAAAGGAAAACTGGAAGAAAAAATAGAGGCTGCACGGCTGATAATTACACACGGCGGATACGGCAGCATTTATGATTGTCTGCAGCACAGAAAGAAAATCATCGCCGTTCCCCGGAAGCGTGAACGGAAAGAAGCATTGGATGCCGGCTTAGGGCAAAGCGAATTAGTACAGTATCTGGAACAAAAAAACAGAGTTCTGGCTTTATACGATGTCGCTAATCTTTCAAAAAAGATAAAAGAAGCCGATTTATTTGAACCGGATTTTTACTATGAAAACCGACTCACGCAGACTGTCTCCGCTATTCTTAATAAAGAACTTGATTCCCGCCTAAAAAGATCAGACCAAAAAAAGACACGTTTTAATGTTTTTAAAAATATTCTTCCGCTTATTCTTAAGAACCGCCTGACAGAGATGACCTTCTTTGTTACCGACAAATGTAATTTTAAATGCAAACACTGCTTTATGCTGGAACAGCTGAATGTAAAAAAAACAATATTCTTAACACCTGAAGAAGTGAAAGCAATTGGAAAATACATTCACTCCATGCAGCGGGTACATATTGGCGGCGGAGAACCACTTATAAGAAATGATCTGTCAAGCATTATTTTAACCATCGCCAATGATTGGAATACACAAACCATTTGTCTGCCGACCAACGGCTCTTTTCAGAAAAATGCCCTGGCAACCGCCGAACTATTCGGACAAAAAAGCAACAAATACCTCCGCTTTCATTTTTCACTAAATGTGATGGGCAAGGAAATGGATGCTTTTTCGGGACATCAGAATGCCTTCCAACTGTGGGATGAAACGGTAAAAAAGGTAAAACAGATTACGCAAAAATATCAAAATATATCGCTTACGGTTCTGACCACCTTCAACGATTTTAATCAACAGCAAATAGATACTTTACTGGATTATGTAAAAAATACAATTAAACCCGATGACATCAGTCTCGCTTTGGTGCGTCCGCATAAAAACTACCGGCCCGTCCTCGATGTAGAAAAATTTAATTCCATCAGCCAAAAAATTCATTCCGAATTCGTGGGACAGAATCCGTTTATCAAAGCTTACCGCACCCTGATACGAAAAAAGATTGCCCGCTACTATAAAAATCCTAAATACTACCTGCCCTGCCAATCCGGGAAACTGCGCGTGGTCATGTCTCCTGACGGCGATGTTTTCCCTTGCGAAAACTTAGGTTATCCCGAAGGAGATAATCAGGATAAATGGAAAATGGGAAATATCAGAGATTTTCATTACAATATTCAGGACTTATTGAAAAGTGATCCTGCCAAAAGAATACAAAAAGCCATCAAAAAAAATAAATGCCACTGCCACCATGGAGTGGATATGTCAGTTAGCTACCAGGCAACCTGGAAGTTCAGAGCGGAAGTATTTTTTTTAGGAATGAAATATATCCTGCTGCATAAATACCGGGAAAACCGGGTTTTGTTTTAACGATTCGGAAAACGATTTACTTCTTTTATTATTTCAGTGTTTCTCTTTTTTACCCGGCGGCTTATTATTGTTAGCAGAATACCCACACAATTCGACAGAGTGCCAAAAAACCGCATTTTTGAAAAATTTCTTCTTGACAAATGAACATATGCTCATTATATTTTCCCCAACAAATGAACATATGCTCATTTAAGGAAAAATATGCGCGGACCATACAGAAGACGCCTCGTGCAGGGGCCACCACGAATCAACCAGTTTAAACCATCCGGAATCCCGGCCAGGGCGCTCAAAAACATTATCCTGACCATTGATGAATACGAGGGTATCCGCCTGGCGGATTACCAGGGGCTGGATCACAGCGACGCCGCAGAACAGATGGGTATCTCGCGTCCCACCTTTTCACGCTTAATCGAAAAAGCGCGCAACAAAGTGGCCCAGGCT
This sequence comes from Calditrichaceae bacterium, assembly GCA_024763405.1. Classification (GTDB taxonomy): domain Bacteria; phylum Calditrichota; class Calditrichia; order Calditrichales; family Calditrichaceae; genus JANTFQ01. Next base: position 974 of record JANTFQ010000248.1, on the reverse strand, counting down.
TTGATTGACGGCATGATACTGACCATTGAGGGCGGTAATTTTGATTTCACTCATAATTTATACCGCTGCGAAGATTGTGGCGATACCATCAGCCGGCCCGCGGAGAACCGTCCGGTAGAATGTCCGGAATGCGGCTCCCAAAGAATAAATATTTTCGCCGGGGCGGGCAGACACCACGGACACGGCAGAAAAAATAAATAACTTTGGAGGAATATATGAAAATCGCATTTACCGCCTACGGCAATGGCTGGAACGAACAGGTCGATATTCGATTTGGCCGGGCAAAAGGTTTTTTTACGATTGAAACTGAAAACGATTCGACAGAATATTTAGACAACTCAGCTAATCTTAACGCCCAGCAGGGCGCCGGTACAAGTTCCGCTCAAATGATTATAAACAATGGCATCAAGGCGCTCATCACCGGCAAAGTTGGTCCCAACGCCAGTCGGGTTTTAAAAACAGCGGGGGTGGACGTGTATGGAGGCATCGGGTACGCCTCTATAAAAGAAGCTTATGAAAAATATAAGAGAGGTTTGTTAACAAAACAGGAATTATAAAAATTCCTGTAATATTTTTACTTATCAAATAACAAAAAATAATCTTTGATTCGATGATTTGTATTTTGATTTTATTGTTATTTGGTATTTGTAGTTTTATTTAACAAAAAGGAGAATGATTATGCCACGAGGAGATCGCACAGGTCCCAATGGAGCAGGACCCCGTACAGGTAGAGGATTGGGATATTGCAATGGGTACCAATCCGCAGGATTTAATCACGGCTTTGGCGCCGGATATGGATACGGCCCCGGTCGCGGAATGGGATATGGCAGAGGCGCCGGCTATGGACGCGGATATTACCGCGATGAGCTGCCCCCTGCCGCACCCGTGCAAAATACGAGTTCTTTACAGGAAGAGGCCCGCTCATTAATGGACCGCTTAAAGGGAATATTGGATTCTTTTGAAAATTCGGAGAA
>JANTFQ010000247.1 GCA_024763405.1 Calditrichaceae bacterium | reverse complement strand
GGAGATCCATCGATGGCTAATAAAATAGAACGAAACATAAGCTCCTCCTTTTTATAAATCTATTTATGCGTATCGCTTCAAAAAGTTCACCGCATCATTTATAAAAAGCTGTATCTATCTGTTATCCCCAGTCTTCATGTTTGGATTCACGGGTCATCAAATCGAGCATCGCTTGGTGCGGGGACTTCCCTTCGAACAGTGTTTTATAAATTTGTTCGGTTATCGGCATTTCGATTTTTTCACGTTTTGCCAGTTCATAAGCAGATTGTGTCGTTTTAACGCCCTCGGCAACCATTACCATTTCATCTAAAATTTCCTGTAAACTTCGCCCTTTGCCAATCTCTTCCCCCACATGGCGGTTGCGCGAATGCCGGCTCATACAGGTTACAATTAAATCACCCATTCCACTGAGACCGGCAAAGGTATCGCTGTGTGCTCCCATCGCCGTTCCAAGACGATTCATTTCGGCCAGGCCGCGGGTCATTAACGCCGCTTTGGTATTATCGCCAAAACCGGCCCCGTCGCAGATCCCCGCAGCCAGGGCAATAATATTCTTTAATGCGCCGCCCAACTCCACTCCGGGCACATCGATACTGGTGTAGACACGCAGATAGGGTGTCATAAAAGCCGCCTGAACCGCTTTTGCGGTTTCCATACTTGTGGAAGCGGAAACAATGGCCGTAGGTACTTTTCGGGAAACTTCTTCCGCATGGCTGGGTCCGGAAAGGGCGGCGATTTTATCATGCGGAATATTACCAGCCTCGTGGATGACATCGGTAACCTGCATATACGTTTTATTCTCAATACCCTTAGAAACAGTTACCCAAATCTGACCCGTTGAATTAAGTGCGTTTATCACCTGTGGCACCACGGAACGGGTTATTTGTGAAGGAACCGCATTTATAATAATATCGGCGTCTTCAACCGCATACTTCAGGTCACCGGTAAATTCAATTTCCTTTGGGATTTTAACACCCGGCAGGTAGCGGCTGTTTTCGCCTTTTGTTTGCACATCATATATGGTGGTTTGCTCAATGGTGTAGCAGCGTACCCGGTGTTTATTGGAATTCAAAACGATGGCCAGACTGGTTCCCCAACTGCCGGCGCCGATTAAGGCTGCATTCATAAATACCTCCGGTTAATGATTAGAACTACTGAAACTGACTTTACTTTCTTCGCCCTTTAACAGACGTATGATGTTTTCGCGGTGAGCATACCAAATCAGAACGACCACCACAACCGTTAAATAGTATAAAACGTCGGGTACAAACATCATGGCAATAAACTTTTGATAACTCAGGACAATTAACAGCATTAATGCGGCTGTAATTGAACCAAGGGAAACAAAACGGGTAATCGAAACGATAATAATGAAAAAAATCAAGGCGGACAACAACGGTATGGGCGCTAACCCCATAAAAACACCTGCGGATGTGCCAACACCTTTGCCGCCCTTAAAGCCGGCAAATATAGTCCAGATATGTCCGGCAATGGCGCTGATAGCAGCAAGAATCTGGTAATAAATAAGCGTATCCGGCTGCGTATGAATGATACCGGCAATCCAGAAGACAGGAACAAATCCTTTAATCATATCGATAAGCAAAACAACAAGGGCCGCTTTCCAGCCCAGGGTACGAAGCACATTTGTCGCTCCGGCATTGCCGCTGCCAAAATCCCTTATATCAATTTTTTTTAAGAGTTTCCCGGCAATAATTGCGGTAGGGAAAGAACCGAAAATATAAGCAATGGCAATAATAAGCAGAGCGTCAAACATATTTTCTCCAGATTAAACAGATATACACAGCGGTAAATTACAACATCTGATCGAATGCGATCAAGTATTTTTCGAGTTTAAGACCGATTCTTCTCTAAAAAGCGTTCGCAGGTCATTAAAAAAATTGAGCGCCAATTTTTGCCGGTAGTCGGGATAGGTCCAGGGCAAAGTCTGAAATGATTTTTTTGAATAGGTCAAATGCAAATCGCCATAGATTCCCTTTCCCAGGTAAAGACGGTGGCTGTAATCCTTTGTGGTGGCCAGCACGACTTTGGCTGCGGTTAAATAACCGGGATCGATATTTACGGTGCGTTTCCCTTCATTTAGAAACTGCTGCTCTATTTTGTTTGTTTTGATTTTAAGCTCCACAAGAGACTCGGGCGAAATTAAGGTTTGAAATGCGGCAAAGAGTTTGTTCACTTGCGGACCCATTTCGGCTTCATAATAAGTTGTGAAACCGGATTCCGAAAATGTAGCTGATTTTAAAATAACCGCCCCCATGAGGTCTTCCAGTTCGCTTAAAACCGTTTCCAGATCGGAATCCCTGCGATACGAGATGGCTGCAAATGCTTTTACCGGTAAATGAAGTTTTATGCTTCCCATATTCTTTTAAAAAAAAAGGGAGCTTTCGCTCCCCTTTTCAGCACCTGGTTTTCTTATACATCATACATTGCGTCAATTTTATCTTTGTAATTAGTCTCAACCACTTTACGTTTTACTTTTAACGAAGGCGTCAGTTCGTGGCTCTCGATAGTAAACGGGTGATCGGCAAAAATAAACTTTTTAATGGTTTCGTAGCGGGCAAGATTTTCGGACAACTTTTCAATCTCTTCCGCTATCTTTTCTTTAACACCATCAAGTTTTATCAGTTCTTCATAAGATGCATATGATTTGCCATTTTCTTCGGCCCAGCGTTGAAATCCCTCTTCTGAAGGAACAATAACAGCCGTGCAGAATTTTCGTTTATCACCAATCATCAGCGCCTGATCAATCAGTGGACTGCCGGCAAATTTGTTTTCTATGGGTTGCGGGGCAATATTTTTTCCGCCGGAAGTAACGATAATATTCTTTTTGCGATCGGTAATTTTCAGCATCCCGTCTTCATCAATAAAACCGATGTCGCCGGTATAAAACCAACCATCCGCGTCAATGGCTTCTTTGGTATCGGCTTCTTTATGGTAGTAGCCTTCCATTACATGATCGCCGCGGGTCAAAATTTCGCCGTCTTCGGCAATTTTTACTTCAACATTGGGTAGTACCGGACCGACTGTACCAAATTTAAAGTTATCCATTAAATTTACGCTGATAACCGGGGAAGTTTCCGTAAGGCCGTAGCCTTCGAGAATTTTCATGCCGGCCGCTCCGAAGAACTCGGCAATGTCAGCATTTAACGGAGCGCCACCGCTAATAAAGAACCGGATGCGTCCGCCAACTTTTTCATACAGCTTTCCAAACACAAGTTTATAGGCGAGATTCCGCTTAAACTGCAGGCCGCCGCTAATTTTTTCTTTACGCATTATTTTATTGACATATTCTTTGCCAACGCCAAGCGCCCAGTAAAAGATTTTGCGTTTTACCGGAGAACCGGTTTCGACCGCTTCGATGACACGTCCGTATATTTTTTCATACAAACGCGGAACCGAAACCATAACACTGGGTTTTACTTCACCCATATTTTCGGCAACCGTATCGATACTTTCGGCATAGGCAACGGCAGCGCTGTTATAACAGCTCAGAAAGTGTCCGGCCATACGTTCCAGTACATGGCTGAGCGGCAGAAAAGATAAAAACAGATCTTCCGAATAAACATCGACTACACTGCTGGCCTCTTCGACATTAAATAAGAAATTTCGATGGGTTAAAATTGCACCTTTGGGCTCCCCGGTGGTTCCGGATGTATAAATGATGGTAGCCCAGGCATCCGTATCGACCTTTTTCATTGATTCCTGCAGATAATCCGGCTTCTCTTTTATAAAAGCAGCGCCCATTTCTTCCAGTTGTTCTAAGGTACGCCAGTTCTCCCCTACCCCTTTTTCGGGCATGTCCATTATAAAACTATCCTGAACCGTACTCAGGTTTGTGCGGATTTCATTAATTTTATCAGACTGAATCTCATTTTCAACTATCACCGCTTTTGCTTCGGAATCGTTTAAAATATATTCGACCTGTTCGGGCAGCAGCGAGGGATACACGGGAACCAGAACCGCGCCAAGGGAAAGAACGGCGTAATCAATATAGGCCCAGTGATACCGGTTGCCGGAAACAATTGCAACACGGTCTCCATTTTCAATACCAATGGACGCTAAACCAGCGGCAATTTTCTCAACTTCGGCGGCTGCATCTGTAAATGTAATATTTTTCCAGGCACCGTCTTGTTTATACATGTAGGCTGTCTTATCAGGGAATTCTTTCCGGTTGGAAAAGAACATCTCTGCCAGATTCTGGTATTTCATTCTACCTCCTGCT
>JANTFQ010000246.1 GCA_024763405.1 Calditrichaceae bacterium | reverse complement strand
ATGCAAACCACCGGAAATTCCAATCCCTTTGAAGAATGAAGCGTCATCAGCGTCACCGCGTTGGAATCGGAATTCCATCCATCCACGTCGCTCATCAACATTACCTCTTCCAGATAGGACGCAAGGCCTTCGTCTTTGCCGTTTTTCTTCTGTTCTTCTACAAATTGAGCCACACTGTTAAATAATTCCTTGATATTGTTGACCCGGCTTTCGGCTTCATACTGGTCGTATTCTGTTTGATAATGATGAATAATGCCGGATTCGGAGGCCAGGGTTGAAGTCAATTCCATGGCAGAGAGCTTGCTGCTGAGACCGATAAATTTTTTAATTAATTCATAAAACTCAACTACGCGGGCAATCATCGCTGCGGAAATGGACGCCACTTCCTGTACCCGTCCCATTGCTTCGAATAGATTAATGCCTTCAATGTCCGAAAATTTTTCGATTTTTTGTACGGTTGTTTCACCGATTCCACGCAGCGGAAAATTAACGATCCGCTTGAGGGCAATATCATCGGCCGGATTTACAATCAGTTTTAAGTAGGCCAGAATATCCTTTATTTCTTTTCGATCATAAAATTTTACGCTGCCGACGATGGTATACGAAATGGCGTTTCGTCGAAGCAAATCTTCCATTGCCCGGCTTTGAGCATTGGTGCGGTACAGGATGGCAATGTCACGGAAATTACGTTTGTTGGTATAAAGCTCCGTGTGAATAATATCAATAATATGCTTGGCTTCTTCGGTTTCATCGCTGGCCATAAAGACCGAAATAGGCTGCCCTTTTTCCAGCTTAGTCCATAAATTTTTCCCGATGCGTTCTTTATTGTTCTCCACCAGCGCATTGGCTGCCTCGAGAATATTACTGTTTGAACGATAATTTTCTTCTAATTTAAATGTTTTCGCTTCGGGAAAATCTTTATTAAAATCCAGAATATTACTGATATCGGCGCCGCGCCAGCCGTAAATAGCCTGATCTTCATCGCCCACAACACAGATATTTTTCTGCTCTCCAACCAATTTCTGCAATAACAAATACTGCGTATGGTTGGTATCCTGATATTCATCAACCATAATATACTTAAATTTGGAACTGTATTTTTCCCGGATTTCAGGATTTTCGGTGAACAACTCAATCGGCTTCATCAATAAATCATCAAAGTCCAGCGCGTTATTGGCCTTCAGGTATACCTGGTATTTTTTATAAATTTCCGGAAGCAGCCCTTCAAACTCGTGATCGTCTTCGGCTTTAATATCATCCGGGTATAAAAATTTGTTTTTTAATCGGGATAAACGGGACTGTAGCATTTTCGGTGGATATTTCTGCTGGGGAAGGCCGACCATACTTAACACTTTTTTGAGAGCACGAACCTGGTCATCCACATCGTAAATGGTAAAATTCTTTTCATATCCGGCGGCGGTGGCTTCGATGCGCAGTAAACGGGCGGCAATAGAATGAAAAGTACCAATCCAGGGCGGCGCCACTTCTGTTCCTAAAAGTTCCGAAATCCGGTTTTTCATTTCTTTTGCGGCTTTATTGGTAAACGTCAGGGCTAAAATCTGAGATGGATTTACTTTTTTCTTTTTGATTAAATTCGCAATTCGATAGGTTAGCGTGCGGGTTTTACCGCTTCCCGCACCGGCCAGAATCAGCATTGGGCCTTCGGTATTTTGAGCTGCTTTTTTTTGTACATCATTTAAATCTTTTAATGAAAATGCCATTTAGTCTACTTCCTTTTCTGATAATATTTTTTTCGTGCTTCATCCCTGCGCACCCGGTCAAAGGCGGCCTTTGCCCGGATATGTTCCGAAGAAGTCCGTGAAAACACATGACTTCCGTCTCCCTTTGCCACAAAATAGATAAATTTTGTCTGCGCCGGGAAAAGCGCCGCTAAAACGGAAGCCCTGCCGGGGTTATTAATCGGCCCGGGCGGAAGACCGGAATAGCGGTATGTGTTATAGGGTGAATCTATTTCTAAATCTTTATATAATAACCGGCGCGGGCCGTCTTTCAGAATAAACTGTATCGTCGGGTCTGCCTGCAAACGCATTCCCCTGCGCAGACGGTTCCAATACACCGACGCGATGACCGGCCGTTCCGCATCAATCATTGCCTCTCCTTCCACGATAGAAGCAAGGGTCAAGATTTGATGCATACTGTATTTAGTCTCTTTTAAACGTGCCTTAACCGAATCCGGTTTAAATAAAGCGGTTGTCCTTTTAACGAGGTAGCGCAAGACCTGCTCTTCATTAATCCCGAATGGAAAAGCATACGTATCGGGCAATAAATAACCCGTTAAATTTCCGGCTTCCACTCCAAGCTGACGACAAAACCCGGCATCTCTGACCAATGAATCCAGAACGGAAACATTTATCCGCAGCCGCTTGTTCAGTTGATGAAGAATTTCCTCAGTACTCCACCCTTCAATTAAAGTAACCCGAATGTCTTCCGGTTTGGCTTCCGCAAGGAAACGGACAAGCTGGGGGTAATTCAGGCCGTCGGGTATCTGAAAAAGACCCGCCTTTATCTTCGTTTCGAAACCGAGTGTTTTCGCCCATAATAAAAAAAGTTTAGTCTGCTCAATCAAACCATGGCGATGCAGACTGTCCGCAATTTGTGTAAGCAATGCTCCGCGCGGAATGATGAGCTCGGTTCTATGGACTGTTTTTTCGTTTTCCCCGGGAACTTTAAAATAATAAAATATTTTAAAAACAAGCAGCGGAAGCAGAAATAAAACAATTAAAAGACTTTTTTTCTTTCCGCTCAAGTTGTATTTCTCTTATGAAAATTATCTTGTTCAAGCCGGCGCGACTCATCGATAATGCGTTCATATAATCGGCTTATAGCTTCTGCACTTAAAGGACCGGGATTAAAGGTTTGCACATGCGCAATCACCTGTTCTTCCCGGCTCGGAACATAAACCGGTAAATCAAGACGACGTTTAATGGTGCCAATATCATCGGCGCATTGGGCACGCTTATTGAGCAATTCAACAATCCGTCGATCGTAAGCATCAATTTCCTGACGCAGCTCTTCAATTCTATCCATATCTGTTTTCAAGCGTACCTGCCCATACTACCCATAAAATGATTTGGGAAGATAGCGTAATTCGGCCTTAAAATCCAGTTTTTTTCAGCCTCATTTTTTTGGACTTAAATTTTCGATTATATGGGTAATTTTTAACAATAGGCTTAAGTTATCTCTTGTTTTACTTTCAATTTTAAGCAACGATTAAAGAATAAAGAAAAGCGATTTCAGAACGTTTGATATTTGAAATATGTGAACACAAAAAACTCCGTTCAGGAAAAAGAGAGTCGTTCCCGTGAACCAGGCTATTGTAGTTTCTTATTTAGCCGCGAATAAGGCGAAGTAACACGAATGAGAACAAAATAAAGCATTCAGAATTTAATGTATGAATTGTCAGTTTTCTTTTCTGTGAACTCCGTGTTCTCATGGCTAATAATTTATTTTACAACACCCTGAAATACGGGAACATGGCAACTTTGAGCAAAGAGAGTACAAAGAATCGCTTAGACAAGCCTTAAACCAAATTTGAGATTTCGATTAATTTTTGTAAAGTAGCCTTTGCCGCGCCGCTGTCAATGGATTTTTTAGCAAGGACGAGCCCATCCTCTAAACTGTTTACCTTTCCGCTGATGCGAATTGCCGCGGCAGAATTAAGAAGCACTACATCCCGCGCAGCCCCAGCCTCTCCATTTAAAACTGATTCCATAAAACGGATATTTTCATCACAGGATTCTGTTTGAATGCGCTTTACGGGAACAGGAGTCAGGCCGAAATCGGCAGGGTGAATTTCATATTCGGTAATCTTACCATTTAATAATTCCACTACCTGCGTCGGTCCGCAAATGGAAATTTCATCCAGCCCTTCCAAACCGTGTACAGCCATAATGTGTTCGGCGCCGAGCTCTTTCATTACTTCTACGACGGTATGCATAACACTGCTGTCACTTACGCCAACAACCTGGCGTTTTGTGCGCGCCGGATTGGTCATTGGGCCAATCAGGTTAAAAATAGTCCAGGCGCCGATTTCGCGGCGTGGCCCGAGCAGGTACGGTTGGGATTTATTGAATTTTTCCGAGAAAAGGAAGGCAATTCCGGCTTCATCAAAACATTTTTGCAAAATGGGAGAAGACATATTAATGCTTACGCCGAGCGCATTTAAAAGATCTGAGCTGCCGCATTTACTGGAAACACTTTTCTGTCCGTGTTTGGCAACTTTAACCCCTGCGCCCGCCGTAACCAGGGCGGCTGT
>JANTFQ010000245.1 GCA_024763405.1 Calditrichaceae bacterium | reverse complement strand
TTTATATCGGCTCGTATGACGGAATTTTTTATGCAGTCAATCCGGATGGTTCGGAAAAATGGCATTTAGTAACCGATGCTTTTATCCCGTTCCTGCACGAAGATAGTCCGGCTATCGGTGCGGACGGAACTATTTATGTAACCGCCATGGATACGGCTCAATTCACTTTTAAGCGATTTCTTTATGCCATCAATCCTGACGGTTCGGTTGAGTGGCGGTTTGAAGCGGATGCCATCCAAGGACAAATAGCCATTGCCGAAGACGGCACGGTTTATGTGGGCTCCCAGGGCGGGACTTTGTACGCACTTTACAGTAACAGCCATGGATTGGCTGACAGCCCCTGGCCGCGTTTTCATCATGATAATAAAGGCACGGGTAATGTTAAAACCACAACATCCATTAAACGAATTAATACAGAAATTCCGCAGGAGTTTGTTTTACGGCAAAATTATCCCAATCCCTTTAATCCGAGTACGGCCATCAGCTACCAATTGTCAGCCGTCAGTGATGTTCAGCTAAGTATTTTTAATGTGCTGGGGCAGAAGGTACGCACGCTGGTGAATGAAAGACAACCTGCCGGAAATTATAGTGTTCACTTTAATGCAGCCGGGTTCTCCAGCGGGATTTATTACTATAAACTGCAAACCGGCGACGGTTTTACAAAGATAAAGAAAATGACGCTTATAAAATAACAGGATGAGGGGACGCAAATTTGCGTCCCTTTTTTTTATCCGGTCTTTAAAATATAATCGTTAATTAGTGTCTGTCCATAAAGTCAGAAAATAATGAGACTTTTTGTATTTCATCCTAATACTGCAACACCTTCACAAGGGGAAGGGGAACTTTCTTTTCTCCATCGCCTTTCAGGAGAGGCTGGCCTGCTCCGATACTTCGGGGGGGTGAGGCTTTAGACTACTTTAAAGACAGACACTAATAAAAAAGCGAAAGCTAAACGCATTTTCAAAAATGAAGATTTTAGTATTGTTGGGCAGAAATTTGGATAACCGGACAGTAATATTCTATTACTTTCTTTTTTTCGCTTTCTTATAGACAATACCACGATCTCGTTTCCCAACGGCGATTACATAAATAACAATTTCTGCATCATTCACTTCATAGACAAGACGATAACCGGATGAGCGTAATTTAATTTTATATACATCCTTGAATCCATGTAATTGACTTGCAGAATTACGTGGATTTACTGTTCTTTCTATTAACTTTTTCTTAAAGTGTTTTCGAATATCTGAAGAGAGCTTTTCCCATTCCTTTAGCGCAGTAGGTAAAAATTTTATTTTATAATTCATCTATATCTACTTCTATAGCATTTTCTTTTTCTGGCATCCTTTTCATAACAATTTTTGCAAGCTCAATATCTTCAATTCTATCTAAAAGCCATTCATATGTTTCAGCGGGAATCAGATAAGCAGCAGGTGAATTATGGTTAAGAATAGCAATGGGAGCCCCCTCTGATTGATTCAATAAAGCAGATGGATTCTTTTTGAGTTCGGAAATACTAGCAGAGTAATTTGATAAGATTAAATTCATATTAACACCTTATAATTAGGACTGTTTTATCGCTCTAAATATAGGTCTTATTTTAGAGCCTTTCAAGTATTTTTAATTTATGGATATCTTTGTATTGGTACCCAACATGTTCTTATATTGCCCAAATTTCTATAGTAATATTTAGGAATTCATAAATTATATCGGTCAGATAACAAAAAAACATATCCCAAAATTCAAATTAATTTATTCTCAGTATTTAGCCCTATTAAACGGTGGCCATTTTTTCAGTAAATTCCACCCCATTCACACAGCATTCCATCTCTTCATATAAATTTAAAGAGGTTGGAATTATTTTAGCCCATGCAATCGTTTTACTATTTGAGTAAATGGCTCATAAGCTGTTTTGTGTGAATGTTTTTTACATTAATCTTGCAGCGTTTGTGCCTGGAATATCAGAGAGCCGCTATTCTCTTTACAAATTGTTTTGCAGTTAAAACTGGCAGGAGAATTGCTTTGGAATATCAGACAACCATTACATATTTCTTTAAAGGGGGGCGTATGAAAATCCGTTTATTCATGCTTTTATTCAATTTTTTTCTCTTAGGCAGTGTATTTGCTCAGAACTACATTGTCATCGGTTGGAACGATTTGGGCATGCATTGCAGCAATAAAGATTTTTCCACAATGGCGATTCTGCCGCCTTATAATAATCTGCGGGCCCAGGTGCTGCGGGTTGGAGATGCCAATAATAATCCCGCGGTTATGACCTCCGGATTTCGGGTATCGTACGAAATTCCCGGGAACACCTATTCGGTTGGGAAAACAAATTTTTGGGATTATGAAGATCAGCTCTTCGGTGTAAATCTGGAGCCGAATGTAGGCCTGGAAGGCAATGGTCTCAGCGGGGACATGACGATTTCAGAAAATTATTTTTATGTGAATGGCGTACCGCTAACACCTTACACAGATAGTGATTTACAAAATGAAGATGCGCTTCAACTAGCTTTATTAACCGTTTTTGATGGAAGCGGCCAGGCGTTGACCTCCACCCAGCCAGTGGCCCCGGTTTCAAATGAAATTAATTGTGTCAGTTCCGGCTGCCACAGCAGCGAACAGCAAATTTTAAACGAACACGAGAACGAGGGCGGCTTTAATCCCAACGATACGCCTATTCTTTGCGCCGATTGTCATTCGGACAATGCGCTGGGGATGAGCGGACAGGCCGGTGTACCCTCGTTTTCCGAAGTCATGCACGATAAGCATAAAGACAAGACCAACGACTGTTATAAATGCCATCCCGGACCGAACACCCAGTGTTTGCGTGGTGTGATGAAAACGCAGCATAATTTTGTCTGCCAGGATTGCCACGGCAGTGTGGCAAATGTCGCGCAAACCATAAAAAACGGCCGGGAGCCCTGGTTCGAAGAACCATCCTGTGGGGCAAGCGACTGCCATGGTTCTAATTATGCAGAAGAAAGCGGAAAATTATTTCGTGAGTCTAAGGGACACGGCGGATTGTATTGCAGTGCCTGTCACGGTGAACCGCATGCAATCCTACCGAGCGGCAGTGATCGTGACAATGTGCAAAATATTGCTTTGCAGGGATATGCCGGTACGCTGGATAAGTGTGAAAGCTGCCATGGAACTACGCCTAACGGTCCGGGGCCACACGGATTTATACCGTCGGATATAGAAGCTGTTTCTACACAGATTCCCGATAAAAGCACTCTGCTGCAAAATTACCCCAACCCGTTTAATCCAAGTACCACGATCGAATTTCACATTACCCAGGCGGGAAAGGCCCACCTGGATGTCTACAACCAGCTTGGCCAAAAAGTATTCACGGTATTAAGCGAATTTTTACAACCGGGAATCTATCATGCAAATTTTAATGCAGAATTTTTACCGTCCGGTGTTTATTTTTATCGGTTAACGGTAAATCGGTTTAGCGAAACGCGTAAAATGTTTGTGATTCGTTAAAGTATAAAAGTTTATCTTTTCTCATTTCAGGCAGAGTAGTAATTATGCTCTGCCTTTTTTCTAATCTCTCTTTCATGAATAAGACCTCTGTTTTTGAATAACGTCTCCAATAAGCGTCATTTTTGTCCAATTTAGCCGTATTCTATTTTATCTGTTTATCTTTTATAAAAATAATCCGATAGCAAAAACGTTATGAAATCTGTAAGCGAACAAATTTTGATTATTCTAAAAAGGAGTATGAAATGGGAAAAAGGAATTTTAAATTTAAGCTGATTTTTGTCGTTTTTTTATCCATCTTGGCTGTTAGTTTAAACGCACAAAATCTGCTAGTAAATGGGAATGCTGAAACAGGCGATACCCAGGGCTGGATTGATGTGGATGATGCCTGGAGCGCCGCATCTGATATAACACCACACGGTGGCGCTTATTTTTTCTGGCCGGCGCGGCTGGATATCCCTTACACCGAACTATATCAGGATGTAGATGTGGCAGCATACAGCGCTTCCATTGATGCCGGGAATGCTTATTTTTATCTTTCCGGATGGCTGGCAAACTGGGACCAGTATCCGCACGACCGGGCGACCCTGGCTATTGAAGCCCTGAACGGAAGCGGAGAACAACTGATGTATTTGTCACATGACCACCGCAGTCCGGTCTGGACAGAATATCAAATAGACAGCCAGATACCGCAGGGAGCCCGTACGCTGCGCGTCCATCTGATTGCCACACGTTTTGTCGGTTCTGATAATGACGGTTATTTTGATGATTTATCGCTGGAAGTCAGCACAACGGCCCCCACAACCT
>JANTFQ010000244.1 GCA_024763405.1 Calditrichaceae bacterium | reverse complement strand
TAATTCGTCTCCATCCTGCAGGACACCTTTTTTTAAAGATTGCGCCGAAGGCCTGCTGCGTAAATTAACCTGTTCTTTAATGACAAATAAGGAAGGAAAAGCAGGACTTGTTTGGACATGGCCTGGTTCCTTTTTGACGGTGGAAGGATTGCAGGATAAGAAAATAAAAATTAAAACAGAGGCTGATAAAAAACGCCGCATATAAGCTCCTTAAAATTGAATTTTCCGGAAGTACGCTATCGCTGTTCGGATTGCGTTTTAAATGATATTTGTATTTAAAAGCTACAAAGTTAAACAAATCCCGGTTGGATGCAAAATGAACTTATTATCAAACGAAATGATTTTGCAGGCCATCGCTGTGAATCCGGCGACTAATACGGAGTGTGTAATTTCCTAATGGGATTGCCTGTTCCGGTAATGGCCGGACGCGTAGAGACGTATCTTTTTTTTAAAAATTGTTCCACTATTCTATTATTCCAGATGTTTTGTTCAAACAAACGATATATTGGATCTATGTCGTTTTGTGTGGGTGAAATGGAAAAGCATAAAATCGATTGTTGCTGATTATCACAGATAAAACACGGATTTTAATAAAAATGCCTTTCATTTTTATGAGATGACGCGGATTTTCACTCCACTTACTGCGAAGCAGTGATACCTGAATAACTTCGGGTGCAACCCGAAGATCAAAACGGATTACAAATCAAAACTGCGGAGCAGTTGACTGGTGTTTTCCCTTTGATGAAAAGACAATAGAGAGTGTCAACTCTTTCAGAGTTGATTATGCGGCTTGTTTCCTTCGTTTCCCCGAATGCCATTCGGGGCTATTCATTTTATATTCCTTCGGAATTTTCCGATTCTTTGTGAATTACAATACCAGATACGCTTTTAACGAATTTGTACGCTAACATTTGGTATGGTAAAGAATTTATTCTCTGTTTATCCGAGGAAATCGATAGCAATATTATTTTCCCGGGATGAATTATTCAATCAAAACAACATAGTTCCCATATTTTCAGAATTTCGGAAAGATTGGTTTTGCTGAATGCGGTGGCGAACCAATTTCTTTGAAATTAAAAGCAAAAAACAGTATTAGAAAAATGCTCTGATTTCGGCTTGTCCGGAATGAATCACCCGGTCAAATCCCGCCTCGTTCCGGCCATTGTAAAACAGACTGAAGACAATATTTTTGGCCAGCGTATATTCTAAGCGCGCCTGCCAGGTTTGTGAGAGACCCTCTTTTTTACCGTGGGCCATCTCGTAGGGCACGGTTCGTTTTAGCGGATTTTTAATAACCTGCACCGACTGCAACTGGTATTCTCCCGTAATCCTTCCGCTGCCCGGCAGGGCGTAGTTTAGCCGTGTTTTAAAAAGACCGAATTGCAGTTTAAGCGGATAGGAAACGGAGCGATTATCTTCGCTGGCGATTTCACTTTCCAGGCCGATTTCCCAGCGGTTATGTGGTCGCCACGAAAAATTCTGCTGCAGGTACCAGCCCAGAATATCACGGCTGCGCAGCAGGTTGGCGGCGCTGGAACGCAGAATTGTGCGGTTACGGATTTCCGTTTGTCCTTTTAGCTGACTGTGCAATCGCCAGGAAGCCCTCAGACCGGTTTCGCGCGATTGACGTGTTTCATTTTCACCGCTTAATAAAAATTGGCTGCTGGCGCTGCTGCGGTAACGGTAGCGCAGACGAAACGAAAGCCTGCGGTTGCGGCGCATAAGATGGAAATCCTGATTCAACTGGGTGGAACCGCGCACCGTATTCTCACCCTGAAACTGAGAAAGATCCAGCAGGTAGATCGGAAGCAGGTTATTGGTTTTCGTTTCTTCCTCCACGCGGAAATAGGTTTCGGAACTGAGTTTATTCAGCATATTGGCCAGTGCGCCTTTTGTCTTTTTCCAGTAGCGGGCAGGGTCCAGTTTGATGCGCGCCGCCGCCTGCACGGTGGTAACCGGTTCAAATTTCCCGGAGGGCAGAATAAAAAGCAGATATTCACCGTCGGCGTCCGGAACATATTCCTGTAAATCTTCATCAAAACGCAGATTGCCCCGGCCCTGTCCGGCGTTAAAATAGACCTTCTCTTTTAAGGCGGTCTGCTCCGAAGAGATACGATACTGCATCGAAGCCGAAAACGCTTTTTTATAGGCGGAATGGGCTAGGTTGATCTCTGCCAGATCGGTACTGCGATCCTGCCACACGGTATCCTGAACAGAAGCGTCGGCGTACAGTAATTTGAGGGTGTCTACTTTTATGTTTTCGAATTCGGCGCTAAAATCCTTTTTACGCCGCACCAGCTGCACATCGGCAGAAGTGCTTTTAAAATTTACGAGTTTAAGGGAAAGGCGCTGGGTGGTGGTAACCGATTGCGGCAGCAGTTTATCGGCCCTTTTATAATCGAATACAGAATCAAAACGTTTGCTGAACTGGTAAAATCCCTGGGCGTATTTCCATTGGTAGAGGTTCAGCTTTGTGTCGAAGTCTTTAAATTCGAAACCTGTAATCAATCCCTGCCGGTCATTCCGTCGCTGTTCAGCCTTAAAGGTAAATTGCGGATTAAATTTCCAGAGCACACGGTTTGCCGCAAAGGACCAGCGTTTCCACTTGTTCAGAGATTCCAGTGCATCCGATTGACTGCCGACATATTCATATCCGGCGCTGACGGCGCCGCCGGTTTTTTGGTAAGCGGCCCGTCCTTCGAGACGATCCGAAGTAAAACCGATGCGCTGTAAATGGCCGGCGTTTCCACTTAATCGGATACTCTTCCGCGGCTGCCAGCCCATCTTTGCCTGGTAGCTTTTTTCTTCTTTCTCATTTTGTTCCGTGCCCGGAACATTCCAAAAACGCTGAAAATCCGCCTTACGAAAACGGTCAGCGGACTGAAACGTGTTTTCAACATAGCGTGCCTGAGCCTGCATCGTTAAACGTCCCAGTTTAAGCGAATGGATTTTCATATCCGCCTTGTCCAACGCTGCTTTTAATTGCAGCGCGCTGCCCGTGTTGTCATTATCATCTTTAGAAGAAAGAATATTATGATCCAGACGGGAGAGGGCATATTCAAGTGAAACGGACGAGGCGGCGCCGGGTTTCCAGTCCATACGCATATCGGCCAGATCGTGGCGGGAGGGCAGGGCCAGCAGGCGTACGGGCAGATAGCGGCCCATTTTTATACCGACCCAGCTGTAAACACCCAGCCGGTCGCGGGAATAGTCGCCGTTTCCTTCGCCCACATCGGAGAAGACCACCGTGTAATCTCCGGCGTTTTTCCCTTTGTATTTAAAATATGAATAGGATTCATTTTGCCAGAGTGTATCCTGTTTTAGATAACTGCCGCTGAAATCCGGCAGGTAGGTCTCTCCGGGAACAAAGGCTTGCAGAGCTTCATCACCGGCCCTGCGCAGGATGGCTTTTTCTTCGGCATTTACGCCGCTGCCTT
Source organism: Calditrichaceae bacterium (assembly GCA_024763405.1). Classification (GTDB taxonomy): domain Bacteria; phylum Calditrichota; class Calditrichia; order Calditrichales; family Calditrichaceae; genus JANTFQ01. The sequence goes on along the minus strand of JANTFQ010000244.1, from coordinate 856 downwards.
CATCCAGTACCTGTCTCGGATCATCGGTTTCACGATACACCTGAAAGCGAAATTTCAGTTTATTATCGTACCAGCCGCTGTTTATGGCAGAACTATAAACATTGCGGTTATATTTTTGCTGCGCCGGGTAGTATTCAAAATCAACTTCGATACGCGATTCGCTGGTAATCAGACGGCGGCTGGTAAAGCGAATTTCTCCGTTTCCATACTCGATGATGTAGTCGCTGCTTTCGCCGCGCACCATTTTTTTACCGTTAATCCAAATCCGTTCGGTGCCCGCCAGAATGATGATATCCTTTTCCCCGTTTTTACCGCTTAACTGGTAGGGGCCCTGTTTCCCTTCCTGTCCCAGAAAGGTAAGATGGTTGAAAAAGCCCCGGGTGGTGGCAATGACGCCATTAAGCTGCTGTTGTTTATAATTCCCCGTAAGGGTGAGACCCTGCAATTTTCGGGATACCGTCCCGAAGTCGGAATTTTTGTATTGCAGGTTAAAATCACCCACGGTGCCCTGTACATAGGGACTTTTAAATTTCACAAAAACCTTATCCACTTCGTGCAGTGTCTGGGTGTTTCCCTCCGGCTGAATGGGTGTGGATTCATCGGTTAAGGCGGCGATGACTTCCATATTATCGGTCAGTTTTCCGGATAACTCCACATTGAGCCCGGAGTTGAGGGAAAAATCACGGTTGGTACCAATCTGTACGCCGCGCATAATACTGCCGCTGGTTTGCAATCCGCCGCTCATATTGACAAAGGGATTTTCGAATTTTACACGACGGATTTTCACACGGGGGACACTGTCCCGGGCCGAGGTGTCAGCTACATTTTCAGCTGCATAGAGTGTGTAATTTGTTTT
>JANTFQ010000243.1 GCA_024763405.1 Calditrichaceae bacterium | reverse complement strand
GCCGATGCGGCAACCGATTTATACGCGATGATTGCGGTAATTTCGCGCGTGGATTCACTGATTGCGAAAAAAGGTGAAGAAAAGGCGGAACACGAAATTAGTATGTGTAATATTTTTTGTGACCAGGCCTGGCGCCGCGTTCGCCGTAATCTTTTAATGGTGGACAGCAATAATGACAAAGGAATGAGTAAATTATCAGATTATATCGTTGAAGAACAAAAGTATCCATTTGAAGCAAAATAAATTATTTAAAGGAGGAAACAGTGAATATTGCGGTATGTATTAAGCAGACTCCGGATACGGAAACCCGCATCAAGTTAACGGAAGCAAAAACCGTTGATGAGAGCGACATTAATTTTATTTTAAATCCTTACGATGAATTTGCCGTCGAAGAAGCCCTGAAATTACGGGAAAAATTCGAAGGCGAAGTAACCGTTATTTCCCTTGGACCGGACCGTGTGAATTCAGCGATTCGCAGCGCGCTGGCAATGGGAGCGGATAAGGCCATTCGCATTAAGACGGATAGCAATCCGACCGATCCAAATGTGACGGCAGGCGCCCTGGCAGCAGAATTAAAAAAGGGAAACTACGATTTGATTCTGCTAGGCAAACAGGCCATTGACGATGACCACGCCCAGATTCCAGCTCTTCTCGGTGATAAACTTGGAATTCCGGCGGTTTCGGTAGTGGTTAAGCTGGAAGTAGACGGCGGTAAGCTAACGGCCGAACGCGAAATCGACGGCGCGCACGAACTTATCGAATGCAGTCTTCCGGCGGTTGTCGGTGCCCAGCGTGGATTAAATGAACCGCGTTACGCCAGTTTAAAAGGAATTATGAAAGCGAAGAAAATCCCCATAGAAGAAGTGGACGCAGAACTAAGCGCCGATCAACTTCAGGTTGTGGAATTCAATTATCCGCCGCAGAAGAACCCCGGAAAAATTATAGGCGACAGTGCCGACGCGGTTCCTGAATTACTGCGTCTTCTGCACGAAGAGGCAAAGGTTATTTAAGGGGTTTGTAAACATTCTTCAGTATATTCTATAAGGAGTAATATAAGATGAAAATATTAGTATATGCCGAACAGCGGGAAGGGCAGCTGCGGAAAATTGCATTCGAAAATATAGCATTGGCAAAACAATTGGGACAGCCTTTTGAAGTTGCGGTGATTGGCGCCGAGATTGCAGATTTAGCCGGGCAGCTTGGCCGCTACGGCGCAGAAAAAGTGGTGTTCTATAAAAACGATTCTTTAGGAAACTATTCGCCGGATGGGTATGCCAAAATCCTGGCCGAAGCGGTAACAAAGCAGGGGGCAGATGTTCTGCTGTTGGGCGCTACTTCCACCGGGAAAGATTTAGGACCGCGTACGGCTTCTATCTTAAATGCGGCGATGGCCACCGACTGTACCCACGTGGAAGTGGACGGAGACGATTTGAAAATCACACGGCCCATGTATGCCGGTAAAGTGATGGCCACCATTCGTTTGAGTTCTGCTGTAAAAGTCGTTACCGTTCGTCCGAATGTGTATAGCGCAGTGGAAGCGCCGGCAACGGCAGAAGTGCAGGAAGAGGCTGCGGCAGTGGATTTTACTACGATTGTAAAGGAGATTATCTCCGGCGCCAAAGGAAAGTTAGATGTAACCGAAGCCGACATTATTGTGTCCGGCGGCCGGGGAATGAAAGGCCCGGAAAACTGGCATCTAATCGAAGGTTTGGCCGAATTATTCGGCGCGGCCACCGGCGCTTCCCGCGCGGCAGTGGATGCCGGCTGGCGGCCTCACGATGAGCAGGTTGGGCAGACGGGTAAAACGGTTTCGCCAAGTTTGTATGTGGCGGTTGGAATTTCCGGCGCCATTCAGCATCTCGCGGGGATGTCCTCGTCTAAATATATCGTCGCTATCAATAAAGATCCGGATGCGCCGATTTTTAAATTAGCCGATTATGGCATTGTTGCCGATTTGTTTGATGTGGTACCGCGGATGATAGAAGAAATGAAGGCATAATTTTTATGAAATAGCCACAGAGGGCACAGAGATAAAAATTTTTTATCTCCAGGCTCTCTGCGGCTTTATAGGATTATTTAAACCCTAAAGTAACTTCGCTGCAAATGATGGACTCTGACAAGTCTCCCTTTTTGATATTCAGATAAACGTCCATAACACTTTCAAAACAACCACTCAAATTTCCATTGGCGTGAAGAATATATTCATGCAGCGGCGCATAGCTTTCTACGCCGTGTCCTTCACCGTCTATTATCTCACTTGGAGAATAGTTTTCCAATGTAACATTTTCGGGAAGTGAATTAAAAAAGGATTTTACCTTTTTGCCCAGTTCTTCGTTATAAAGTTCATAGGAAAACGAAAAGCTGGCAGACTCAATTTCTTTTTCCGACTTAATAGCATTTCCGGTAATATCGGTATAAAGTTTTAACGATTTTTTAAACGGTTCAACCAAATCGCTTTCGATACAAACATGCACATGATTGTCAAGTTCAAAAAATTCTTTTAATAATTCCCGAAATGTTTCACGCCGGATACCGCTCTTACGGTGGAAAAAATATTTAGAATCCGGCTTTGCATTAGAGAGGAAACCCAATAAAAAACCCTTTGCCAGCATAAAATTACCTTCCAGCACAATTTCGGTATATTTCTTACTCATACTTCCAACCTCCGTTTGATAAAATATCTAAAATATAAAAAAATGATTTACTCAAAGAAACAAATCCTACGGTTTCATTTTTAATTTTGCCTGAATCATATCGCTGTGATCGAGCCCGAGCAGTGAAGTGATTTTACGAATCAGCGCGTCTTCATATTTATCAACCCGTCCGTCTGCATAAATCAGCAGCCATAAATTTTCCAGAATATTAATGCGGGCCGGGCGATCAAATCCCTCTTTAATTAAATTGGCGAAGCCCCAAATATCGGTTTTGGATTCCCGTTCTTCTCCGGCTATCCGGATGAGCTCACTAATTTCCGATTTATCTATTTCAAAAAGACTCTGCAAGGCAGAAATAATTTGCTCTTCCTCGGCCGGTTCCATCTCAAAATCGGCATAGGCCATTTCAAGAAAAAGAGCGGCAGTAGCGATTTTTATTTTATATTCGTCAGAATCCGTATTCTCTGTATTATTTTTCGGCAATCGCTCTTTAAAGAATTTCTCTAATCGTTCTAACATTACTTTCCTTTAAATTTTTCTATTGTACAAGATATAAAAATAATAGCAAAAATAAAACTCTCAATTTGAAAGAGATAAAGTAAAATACAGGATTTACGAGCACATTTTTGTTGCAGTGCCCATAAAGATGAATGTAACGCAATCCGCAGGATTGCGGAGGTTATAAAAACCAAATAGAAGCAGAAAGGAAAAACTTTTAAAGATTGCATCATCCCTTGCAGGTCTTCGCAATGCCAGGTGTTTTTTTTTAATTATGGAGTATACTTTTATTTCTAAGATTTGCTTTTTCGAAATCCAGGGGTTGCGTTACGCACAGGCTGTCAACTCTTGAAGGCTAAAAAGAGATTACTTTTTTTGCAGTAAATCGGCATAGGCATGGGAAACAAAATCAGATTCGTTAATTCCAAAGTAACGAATAAGCGTATTTAATTTTTCCTGGTTTTCAGGAACATCCGTTTCCTGTTCAACCACCGCCTCAAATTCAATAAAGTCCCCCAACTCCTGCACGCGATCCAGGTGAATGCGCACATTTTCGTATAAATAAATTTTACGGACTTTTATTACGGTAAGCAGTGTGCCAAACATTTCATTCAAAATCAGTTTAGTTGACGAGACATCCGAAACCGGCAGAAGACTATAATCAGACCGTTTAGGGCCGCTGTCGTCTGGTCGCAAGTAAGGAATTAGAAAATTTCCGTATAACGAAGATTCACGCAATTTAAGACGGCCGTTGGGAACATGAAAAAAAGTATCGGTCTGATTATCCAACCCATCAAAGCTGTGGGGTAATTTTAGCACGTTCTGTTCAAACAGATCCAGGTCGGAACAGCGGGCTTTTAATTCGATATTAAAACTCATATTTTTTGGAAAACCTTACTAAATGTTTAAAGCTTAGTAAGCCTAATTCGAGCGATTCTTAGGAAATGTTTGTTTTATTTTTAATAGATCCCGATAATCGGGATGACAAGTTCTACCTAATGGGTGATTTGGTCATTCCCACCCGCCGGTGAGCGGGCAGGCGAAAATTAAGCCTGCGAAATCCCCTTTACGGGGTGGGAATCCAGTAATATTGTTCACCTTAAAACTAAACAATCGCTTAGATTAGGGTAAGGTTTTATTTT
>JANTFQ010000242.1 GCA_024763405.1 Calditrichaceae bacterium | reverse complement strand
CGTTTTGGCGCCGGAACCGTACGCCAGTATTTAAAGGCTTCCTGTGATTTTGCTACGATATTTTCGTAATCTTTTTCCGAAGCCTGGTAAACGGAAGCAATATGTTTTCCGTCAGCAGGGGATGAAATTTTAAGCATTCCTTCGGAAGTTGTGTTCCCCCATTCCAAACCGGTGCAGGCGCCAAAATTCTCGTCTTTTATGCCCAGTGTCTCAAGAATTTTTTTATTAAACATAGTTAAACCTTTCTTTAATGGTTATTGTGTTTTTTGTATAATACTTTGCAGTGTAATTTGTTTCATTTTATTTTCGATATCCACCTGAATCTCTGAAAACAGCGCATTAAAAAAACGGTTGATCTTCTTTGCCTCATTTTTTTCTGCAGAATCGGCCGAATGCACATCCAGATGAAAAGCTTTGCGGTCTTCGATGCCACAGTATATTTCCTGCAAATCGATTTCGGAGCATTTGCGGCTTAAACGGAAACCGCCATCCTTTCCCTTAATTGTCTCCACAATCCCCTGTTTCGCTAAAACAGAAAGCAGGCTGCGCAGTTTAGAAGCATTAACGCCGATAGAGCCGGCAATTTCGGTGCTGTTCTTTACCGTTTCGGGCTCGAGCGCCAGATAACTGAGTGCTTTTACAGAAGTGGATAATTTAGTGGAAGCGGACATTCTATTTATTCAATCTATTTGTTATTGTTACTATAACAATTTAGCCAATATTTAGCAGAAGGCAAACTTTTTTTTCGCTGCGCAGCCTTTAAGGATTCGTAGCGTTTTATAATTCTGAAATCTGAAATCGTTACTTGTTAATCGGACATATTTTTAAAATCAACTATTGAAGATTAACGAATGGCGATTAATGATTTTTAGTGAAAGATGATAAACACCTGAAAACACTTCAGGATTCCCCCGTCGAAGTCCGGGCAGGCTGTCTTCACGGAAATGACGGCCGCCTGCACTGCGAAGCCTTTAAGGATTCGTAGCGTTTTATAATTCTGAAATCTGAAATCGTTACTTGTTAATCGAACATATTCCTTAAATCAACGATTGAAGATTAACGAATGGCGATTAATGATTTTTAGTGAGAGAACAGCAAACATCCGAAAACACTTCTGGATTCCCCCGTCGGAAGCCGGGTAGGCTGTCTTCACGGGAATGACGGCCCCCTGCGCTGCGAAGCCTTTTCTTAGCGTTATAAAAACATATAACCTGAAATTTCCGCGAATTATAAAGCGCATTCTCCATTCAAGTGTTATCCGGTTTGCACAAGCCGAGCTATAAAGAGAATACGCTTACTTTCATTTTTCGGCTTTGCTAATGGGTTCTCTTTTCATAGAGATTTTCAATTTTGTTTTCCATATAAGCGGTTACGGCTTCTTCAATCCACGAAAAATCCGTTAAGATCACCTCCAGCCCGGCCGCTTTAAAACTGTCGTAGGCACCCCGGCCCATACCGCCGGCAATGAGTACGTTACAATCGGAGATTTCTACGGCCATCTGCGCATGTTTATCCTGCGAGGCCGCATCGGTGCCGTGCGGTGCATTTGGCTCAACCGCCTGATGCTCATGTGTCTGGCCGGGCGCATGGTGACCAACGCCCCGTTGGCGCATCTCCACATTGACTATTTTCCCATCTTCAATTTCATATATTTTATAATAGCGGGCGCGTCCGAAATGCTGATCGACATAATCCCCGTCACTGGTTACAATGGCAACTTTCATATATCCTCCAAAATTATATTGTTTAATTCAAAGCCCTGAACTTATAAACTTTGTTTACGCCGATCAAGCAATGAAAAGCAAATTTGGAGATTAAAATTTCCAATTTCCAAGAGCGGATTTCCAATTACCAAGAGCTGATAGCCGAAAGCTAATGGCGAACACCTGATAGCTAAACATTATTTTCTTATCGATCCTTAAAAGACGCCAATTGTACTGTAGCCTTCACTTCCATAGCGCTCATATCAGGCCGGGTCATTCCCCCGCCCTTCAGTCCCCCTCCCCTGCGGCCACCGCCACCACCACGTCTTCCGGAGGCCATACCGCCTCCGCGCATTGCCGAAACATTTCCACCCTTTTGGGGGCGTTTTATTTCATTTATAACAAACTGTAAATCGACATTCCTTTTTTTCGAAACAACGGCGCCGTAGCCTTTCTCTTTTTCTTTCACCAGCGGGACACTGAACTCGAAGCAAAACAATCCGCCTTCCACTCCGTAAGCGGCGTTTAATAGTGGAATATCCACCTGATATATATTTCTGACTGCGCCCTTTATAACAACATCAAAATCCCGAAGCGACAGGGATGCCGGAAATCCCATTTTCTGAAAACGGCGGCTGCGAAGGGAATCATTGACCATAAGCCGTCTTCCTTCAGGCATTCGCGGCGGGGTTCTTCCGAGAAAATTTAGCCCAAATTTTTTATCCTTATCAAACCAGATCTTAAAACCGCGCCGGAACATCATTTGCGCCAGGGCCGGATCATTAAAACGCATCATTAGATCAAGTTTGCCGGTGTCGTTCACTGCTCCAAAAACAACAGCGGGTTTTTCGTTGAACACCAACGGTACGTTCTCCCAATCGGCCGCCGAGCCGTCAATTTGCACAATGGAATTAGCGGGATAGCTTTGTATTTTTACTTTTGAACAGGAAGACAAACCCATTGTCAGAAAAAAGAGCATGGTGAGCGGAATCAGAATTTTCATATCTTCTCCAAATATAATTAATATTGCCTCTTCTTTAGGCAAATGGAATGCCAGTTGAAATCCGCCGTTTATTCCAAAGCGATACGATTGGGCAAAACCGGATTCGGCAAAAAAGTCGGATATGTAGAATAGAATCGTCCAAACGGTCGTGAACCGCCAAACTGTTTTCAAATATGATGCTTGAATCTTTGAGTGCTGCTTCTTAAACTCTATTTATTGTATTTAATAATTAAGAACATGCGGGATTCCCCGGCGATAAGGAGCAAATGCAAACATTATTCGTTTCAATAAATTCCTGAAATTCTTCAATTTTTGAGAACGGATATAAATAACAATTTGATACTTTTGGAAAGGATCAACTATGCGCGTATTGAATTTTCTTTTAATCATTTTATCTTTCCCCTTCTTTCCGGTTCAGGCCCAGAATACGGACGATCCGTTTTTGTGGCTGGAAAATGTGGATGCTGCGAAATCATTGGACTGGGTCAATGCCCAGAATAAAATTACCAAAGACGCCCTGACCTCCAATCCCATATTTAATGACATTATGAACAAAAATCTGGAGATTTTAAATTCCAAAGAACGTATCGCTTATCCCTCTTTTCACGGCAATTTTATCTATAATTTCTGGCAGGATGCAGAACATCAGCGCGGAATCATCCGCAGAACCAGCCTGAAAGACTATATGAGCAAAACCCCGCATTGGGAAATGGTATTGGATATTGACGCGCTTAATAAGGCAGAAAATGAAAACTGGGTGTACAAAGGCGCTTCCTGGCTTTACCCCGGGGATGAATTCTGTATGCTGCGCCTTTCACGCGGGGGCGGTGACGCCGTTGTAATGCGCGAATTTAATGCATTGAAAAAAGAATTTGTAAAAGACGGTTTTTTTCTGCCGGAGGCAAAGGGCTCCGTTTCCTGGAAAGATAAAAACACCCTGTTAATTTCGACCAATTTCGGAGCGGGCTCTATGACCACATCCGGCTATCCGCGTGTCTCAAAAAAGTGGAAACGCGGTACGCCCATTTCGGAAGCAAAATTCTTATTTGAGGGCGACAGCACGGATGTTTCGGTGAGTAGTTATGTAATCCATACACCGGAACGTAATTATGAAATCCTTTCCCGCGGTATGACTTTTTATTCTTCGAAACGTTTTGCAATTGAAAACGGCAAACGCATTGAACTGGAATTTCCGGAGGATGCCGAATTTGACGGGATCTTTAAAAATCAGATTTTATTACAATTGAAATCGGACTGGAGCATAAACAAGAACACTTATCCCCAGGGCGCTCTACTCAGCATCGATTACAACGCCTTTTTAAACGGAGACCGGAATTTTACGGTCATTGTTGTGCCGGATGAACGCTCCAGTATTGCATCCATTAGCACCACGAAAAACCTGCTGCTGGTAAATATGCTGACCAACGTGCGCAGCGCATTATTCAAATACCGTTTTAACGATGGAAAATGGTTAAAAGAAAAAGTAGACGCACCGGATTTTGGCTCGATTGGCATTGCCGCCACCGATGATTTTTCGGACCGTTATTTTTTCACTTATACCGGTTTTCTGACTCCATCCAGCCTCTTTT
>JANTFQ010000241.1 GCA_024763405.1 Calditrichaceae bacterium | reverse complement strand
TTCGGGGCTATTCATTTTACATTCCTTCGGAATTTTCCGGTTCCTTGTGAATCACAATACCAGATACGCGTTAAATGAATTTGTACAGTAATATTGGATATGGTAAAGAATTTATTCTACGTTTATCAGGAGAAATCAATGACAAATTATTTTCCTCAGGATGGGTTTCCCACACAAAACAACATAGCTCCCTTTTTATTTATTGAACTCTTCTGTTTTCTTCTTTATATCTTTTACTGCCTCCGTTGTCTTATCCTTTGCAGTATTTAGTACTTCCGTACCCTGTTCGATATATTTCTGAATCTCTTTTTCCGGTTCATTGTGGGTAAAATAAATATATCCGAAAAACACCAAAACCACAGCTGCAGCAAGTAAGGCAATTTTAAATAATTTTTTCAAAACAGAAAACACCAAAACGACAATTACCAATAGCAGAATTATTAATAATACCGGATTGGAGCTAATGGCGTTAATTATTTCTGTCATCACGATTTCTCCTCATTTATACCGCGGTAAATAACCGCAACCCCATTTAAAAGTTTCCAGTGCTCTACCCTGCTGAACCCCGCTTCACTCATCCAGCCCTCAAATTCAGAAACTGCGGGAAACTTTTCGACCGAAGCAGGTAAATAGGAATAAGCCTGACTATCGCTGCTCACCGCGCGTCCAATTTTGGGTAAAATATGTTTGAAATAAAACAGGTAGAGTCTTTTGAAAAGTGGATTTACGGGAAGCGAAAACTCCAGGATGATGGCCTGCCCTTTCCTGGATAAAATACGCTTCATCTCTTTAAGAGCAGCAGAAATATCGCCCATATTGCGGATTCCAAAAGCAATGGTTACGCCCTTAAAACTGCCCGTTTTAAATGGCAGAAATTCGCCGTCCCCATTAATGTAGGATATTTTAGGCACATGCTTTTTTTTCTCTAATTTCTGTTTTCCAAAGACCAGCATCTGGCTTGCAATATCGGTTCCCACAACCCGGCAATTTTTTGCCGCTGCCGTTTCCAGGGCAAAATCGCCCGTTCCGCAGGCGAGATCAAGCACGACATCATCCGGTTGTACTTCAAGTTTGGATACCGCTTTTTTCCGCCAATAGATATCCACTCCACCGCTTAGAAAATGATTCAGAAAATCGTAGCGGTGCGCAATATCATTAAACATCTGCTTTACATAGGCTTTACGCTCTGTTCCGCGGGTCAATACCATTTCCTTCTTGGTCATACTTCCTTCCATCCATGAAAGAGTGTCTGGGGAATATGCAACGCATCCAGTGTACGCGCCGCTATAAAATCGATTATATCATCCAAAGATTCAGGATTGGCGTAAAAACCCGGACTGGCGGGTAAAATTACCGCACCGGATTCTGCTGCCTGCAGCATATTTTTTAGATGAATTGTATTTAGAGGGGTTTCCCTAACCACCAGGATTAATTTGCGTCTCTCTTTTAGAGTCACATCGGCGGCGCGTTCCAGCAGCGACTGGGCATACCCGTTGGCAACTCCCGATAAGGTTTTCATGGAACACGGGATAATTACCATCCCGTCAGTATGAAATGATCCGGAGGCCACTGGCGCAAAATGGTCATCATTCGAAAATAGTTTTATATTTGCAGCCTGCGTTTTAAAGAACAGAGCGGGGAGTGATTTTTTATCTAAAACTTTGCCTGTTTCGGATTTAAATATTTTTTCTGCCGCTGACGAAACGATTAGGTGAATTTCATAGTCAACCGGAATGGATTGCAGAAAACGCAGTGCATAAGGCATTCCGCTGGCGCCGCTGATGCCAACTATTAAACGTTTTGGCCGGTTATTTTTCATAAAAAGAAAACATCCCCGAGAACTGCTGTAAAAAATACAATACTTATGACACCATTCATTCTAAAAAAAGCCATATTTAAATTGGATAAATCATCCGATTTAAGCAGCGAATGCTCATAGGTTAGCAATCCGGCAATGATAATCAAACCGGCTGTATAAATAAAATACAGCGGAACCAGAAATTCCAGCCAGCCCATAAGGGCAAAGGAAATGATGTGACTTGCTTTCGCGGCAAATAGCGCTTTTTTGATCCCGATAAGTTTCGGGAAGGAGAACAGGCTGCTTCCAGTATCAAATTCATAATCCTGACAGGCGTATAAAATATCAAAACCGGCTACCCAAAACATAACAGCTACACCAAGGACGATGGGGGGCCAGGCAAAATATCCGGTTACGGCTAACCAGGCGCCAACGGGTGATAGCCCCAGGGCAGCGCCTAACACATAATGCGAAAAAGAGGTAAATCGTTTTGTATAAGAATAAAGCAAAACAACGGCCAGCGCGACGGGTGATAGCATAAAACAAAGCTGATTCAGCCGGTACGAAGCATAAATAAAAAGGATGGAAAAAGCGATTATAAAAAGAATGATTTCACTTTCTCTAAGTCGCCCGCTGGGCAAATGCCGGTCTTTTGTACGGGGATTTTCGGCATCATATTTTTTATCAACCAGGCGATTAAAGCCCATTGCGGCGCTGCGGGCACCCACCATTGCCAAAATAATCCAGAGGAGTCCGTCCAGGGTTAAAGGTGCGCGGTCAGCTGCCAGCACAGCCCCGGAGAGTGCAAACGGCAATGCAAAAACAGAGTGTGAAAATTTAATCATATGGCCGAAATCGACAATTCGTTTATACTGTCGCTTTAAAAACATTGTAGAGAACTCCATGATTTAGAAACGATAAACCGTTCCGGTTCCTCTTTAATTTTACGATTAGCAGAAAATACATTAAAACGTGACTTTAGTCCAGCTTTTAATGCACCATAATTTGTGGATTGCCCCAGAGCTTCCGCCCCGTTGAGGGTTGTCATCCGGATTAATTCCGCCGGTTCTATTTGACTGTTTTTGTTATATATGTAATAAATTTCATTATTCATATCAAGATCTATATTCCCTGCCAGGCTGTCCGTTCCCACACATAACGGAATTCCGTTTGCCAGATACTCCATAACAGGCATTTCTCCCACCCCGGTTTGCTCGTTACTGCGGGCGCAAACGCAAACCGAAATGCCGCTTTTTTTTAGAAGCGTCATATCCTGTTGGTTAACCTGAACACCATGTACCAGTAATTTGTCATTTCCAAGACAATTCAAGTCACGCACAAAAGCAACGGGTGATTTACCGGGTGGCCGCCATTGTGCATCCCAAACGCCGCGCTCTTTAAGAAATTCTTTAAAACTACCGCTCCCCTTTAAAAGGAGTTCCGATTCCTCTATACTTTCCGCCAGATGCATACTGAACGGGCTGCTTGTGTTAGCCAATTTTTGAATAAGCGTTGCCGAAGTGGAATAGGGGGCGTGGGGAATAATTTGAGCAGCAGGATTTTCTACATCTCTTCTGGCCTGTGCTTCCATTAAAATCGATCCGGCGCGGGAAGCATCGAATCCCAATATTTCATAAAAAACAACCCGCTCAAGCAGATCGGAAAAAAGATCAGCAGCCAGAAAATCTCCGTTGGTGATATCGCCTGTTAGGACACATCCGGAAGCCGCCAGTTCTTTTGCCGCTCTGCGGGCCGGCTTTAAAAGGTCTTGAGGATTGATCCGGCTCCTTAAGGCAAGCAATTGCCGAATCCAGTCGGGAAAATCATCAAAACCGGAAATCATTCCGGCAAAAGCGCTCAGTTCTAAATGGCAATGGGCATTTACCCAGGAAGGAGCCAGAACAGCATTACTAAAATTTTGGATGGGAAAGTGTGGAAATTTTTTTAAGAGAGTGGTTTTGTCAGCAACCTGTAGAATCCGTCCGTTTTCTACAGCGATTCCCCCGAATGGAATGGGAGACGAAGAGACCGGAAGAATCCAGTCGGCTAAGTAAATTTTTCTCTGCACGATTAATCTAACAGGTTATATTCCATATCACGCTGATGCGGTACATACCCGGCATCGGTTATGATACGTTTTATTTCGTCTAACGACATGCGGAAATGTACCCCGGCAGCGGCAACCACATTTTCTTCTATCATCAGGCTGCCAAAATCATTGCCACCAAACTGAAGCGCAATCTGAGCGATTTTTGCGCCCATCGTTACCCAGGAGACCTGAACGTTGGGTACATTATCCAGCATTATCCGGGAAATAGCAAGGGTTTTTAAATAATCATAAGCGGTGGTTTTCTCGCCGCCCAGCTTTGTGTTTTCCGGCTGATAAGTCCAGGGGATAAAAGCGGTAAAGCCTTGTGTTTTATCCTGTAATTCACGGATTTTAATTAAATGCTGCAGACGATGCGCATGGGTTTCCACATGACCAAACATCATCGTCGC
>JANTFQ010000240.1 GCA_024763405.1 Calditrichaceae bacterium | reverse complement strand
AAAAAGATTGCCGTTCTTTCTGTGCTGGAAATGGGTATCGAAAATCTCTTTGACAGCTATGATAATTTCTATTTTTCACGTATTCTGGCGCAGGTAAAAGGGATATATGGCTTCAGCACTACGTTTGGAGAACCGGTGCCGGCGAAGATTTATTTTGATGCGCATAAAATAAATCCTCAGGAAATAAAAGCCGCCATTGAACAAAAAGAACTGACCTATTCCAGCCGTGGTAAAGAAACCACTGTTGAAGTTAATTTTGAGGCGCATATTGTATCGGATTCCTTGGAACAAATTTCTGCACAGGAGTTTGCCGTTAAAATGTTCTCGCCGTTTAATCAGGCTTTTAACGGGTACAGAAAATACAAGGCCGATGAAATAGGTGTGTACGAGTTACCCATGCCGCAGGCGGCTAATCCCAAACTGCACCGCAGCTTTTCCTATCTCGTCAGCCATATTTCTACCGATGATAATGTGCTGCGTTTTCAAACTTTGTATAAAAACGGCCCTTTTGCGCGTATTTCGTTTGTGAAAGGTAAAGTCAGTCCGGACAGCATTTATGCCGCGCTGCAAAAACCGATGTTAACGGTACACTACAGCAACGGGAAAACCGGGCAGGTTAAAAATCCGTTTAAATTTCCCCGGGAAGGGAAGATAATCCAATAGACAATCCAGCTTGCCGTATGGATTTTGAAAACGCCTAAAAGCAAATAACAAATGAAGGATATGAAGAAAATTTTATTCGTATCCTTCATCTGCTTCATGGTGATGCTTTGTTTGAAAAGAAGGAAGGTAAAAAATAATTAAATGAAAGAAATCAATGAAACTACTTTTAATCTTTAATCCAAATGCGGCCAATGGCCGTGCAAAAAAAATGTTGCCTAAATTGTTAAAGCGTTTTGAAGAACGGGAAATTGAAATTGAAACACAGGAAACAGAGGCGCAGGGTCATGGGCGTACACTCACGGCCCAGGCTGATTTCAACCAATTTGACGGTGTCATTGCCGCCGGCGGGGATGGTACGCTCTTCGAAGTAATTAACGGATACTATGCTAATCCATCTGAAAAACGCATCCCGGTAGGCGTTTTACCCACTGGCACCGGGAACGCTTTTTCCCGTGATCTCGATTTAAAATCATCCGACTGGGAAAAAGCTATCGATATTATTAAAGCCAATAACATTAAAAAGATTGATGTGGGCCGCTTTAAAAGTGTAGGGGAAACCTACTATTTTCTGAACATCCTTGGCCTCGGTTTTGTGTCCGATGTAAGTGATACGGCAAAAGGGCTGAAGATTTTTGGAAATACGGCCTACACACTTGGCGTGCTGTATCATATTATGTTTTTACACAGCCATCAACTGACCATCGAAATTGACGGGGAAAAATTTGAACGGGAAAATATTTTTGTGGAAATATCCAATTCGCGCTACACCGGCACGTCGTTTTTAATGGCGCCCGAAGCGAAAATGGATGATGGCTTGCTGGATATTACCTTACTGAATAAAATAAACAGGCGGGGATTGTTAAAAATATTTCCCACCATTTTTGATGGCAGTCATGTGCACCAGGAACATGTGGAAGTTTTTAAAGCAAAAGAAATAAAAATTGAAACCGATATACCTAAGGTGCTTACACCCGATGGAGAAGTATTGGGCTCAACCCCTATCGAAGTGGAATGCCTGAAGCAGGACGTACCGTTTTTCTGGTTATAAGGGGAAAACGAACCAAACAAAAATCAAAATGTTAAAGCGCCAAAACGTTTACTTGAAATTGTGAAAATTCGTTTCATTCTTAATGCAAACACAAACTATTTAACAAAATATTAGACCCTCCAGGTTTTTAAAGCCTGGAGGGTTTATTCTTTTATGGCGTTTTCTTCTTCTTTTTTCGCGCTGATTCTTTCGGCGCTTTCATAGTAAAGGATTGCTTTGCTGTTTTTTCATTCTGCTCAATAATAAAAAAGTATTTTCCTGGCAGTAAATAATATTTCCCATTATCGGCAGCCTCTGTCTTTTTGGGCCGGTTTTCTTTTTTTAAAGATTTTACCCGTTTTAGCCAGGCGTTTTTTGGCAGCGTCAAATCATAGGAACAGTAGTTTAATCCGCGGTCACTTACTTTTTCCTTCTTCCAAATTGTCCGGCCTTTTCCATCCTGTAATGAAAGAAGGGTCTTTCCGCTTTCTTTCGTAAAATATATAAGAGATAGTTTTGGGGGAACAATAAAATTCCAGCTATAGGTGTGCATTCCCCAGGTTTTACTGTAGTGTCTGGTTTTAAGAGGAAAAAGGTGTAAAGATTCCGACAGCAGCGGCTGCTTTAACTCCTGAAGCGGCGCAATATCGGCGATAAAAAGGGAACGGCCGTGGGTGGCAACAACTATTTTTTTGTCCCGTGGGTGTACCACTAAATCATGGACGGGCGCATCCGGCAAGCCGTTGCTAAAGGCCATAAAGGTTTTCCCTTTGTCCATGCTGACATAGAGTCCGTGATCGGTTCCCACATAGAGAATATCCGGATTTTGCGGGTCCTCTTTAATAACGTTTACCGGCTCATCAGGCAAATCCTTGCCGATTGCTTCCCAGGTTTTTCCGAAATCAGCCGATCGGAAAACCAGCGCCCGGCAATTATCAAAACGGTAGCCGTTTAAACTGGCATAAACAACTGAAGTATCAAAAGTCGAGGCCTGCACCCGGCTTATCCAGTAACCTTGTGGCAGGTTGTCGGAAATGCGTTTCCATTTACGTCCGCCATCCTGCGTGATATAAATCAGGCCGTCATCACTGCCGGTATATATCAAACCGAATTGTAGGGGCGATTCGTGAATGGTTGTCAGGGTTCCGTAAGGAACGTCTCCTTTTTTCCCGCCCCGGGTTAAATCCTTTGAAATGGCCTTCCAGGTTTTTCCCTGATCCATCGAGCGGTGCAGCTTTTGGGAACCGAGATATAAAATATCCTGATTGTGAACAGAGAGATGAATCGGTGTTTGCCAGTTAAACCGCAGCGGTCGTTCACCAAGTTTATGCCGGGGAGCAATGGGGACGGTTTTGCCCGTTTCCACATTGACGCGAAAATAATTCCCAAACTGAAAGCCGGTGTAAACGGTATTGTTATCCCGTGTATCGATGGCAATCTGCATGCCGTCGCCGCCCATAATGGATTTAAATGGATAGCGTCCGCTTGCCTGCCAGGCCCGGCTTTCCTTATTAAGAGAGGTGCCGGTCCAAACCCCATTGTCCTGCAATCCGCCGTAAACATTGAACGGTTTTTTCATATCCACAGCCACAGAATAAAACTGGCCAACCGGGATGGAATTTGTTTTCTGCCAGATTTTGCCGCCGTCAAAAGAGATGTTCAGGCCGCCGTCGTTTCCGTTAATCAGGTGATCCGGGTTTTGCGGATCGATCCACAAGGCGTGATTGTCCACATGCAGATTTTCCTGATTAATGGACGTAAATGTTTTGCCGCCGTCTTTGGAAACTACGATGGGTACACCGAGCAGATAGAGCTTATCCGGGTTATCCGGGCTGACGCGCACATTACCAAAATAGTAGCCAAAGGTGTAAAACATTTTATCGAGATAATTAGAATGGGTGCGCTTCCAGCTTTTACCGCCATCGTCGGAGCGGTACAGCTCGGCCCCAATGACCGGGGTGTCGAAAAGCTGTGCGTTGGCATCATCCAGATATTCCAGCAGGGTTTGTGGTTTAATCGTTTTTTTGCGAACCAGCTGAAAGAGGGTGTCCGCTGTATATTTCAGGGGAAAACCGTAGCGGTCCAGGAAATCGTTTAAATCATCTGTTTTGAGTTTTAAAAAGGTTTTGACGGTCATCTTTTTAAGCATGTTTTTGGTAAGCGCCGCTTCATCCTTTTTAGGGCGATGGAACTGATTGTCCAGCAGGGCATAAACGATTTCGGGATTGGATGGACTGACGGACAGGCCGATACGTCCGACACCGCGTCCTGTAGGGAAGCCGCTTTTTTTTGTATTCAGCTTTTGCCAGGTTTCGCCGCCATCACTGCTTTTATAAATACCGGAACTGGAGCCGCTCTCTTTAAAATTCCAGGCCAGGCGGCTGCGTTCCCACATGGCTGCATATAAAATATCAGGATTTTGGGGATCGATTGCTACGTCTGCCGCGCCGGTAGAATCATTCAGGAACAGAACTTTTTTCCAGGTTTTCCCTCCATCAGTCGTTTTAAAGACACCCCGTTCACTGTTATTGGAATAGAGATGCCCCAGGGCCGCTACCCAAAGAATTTCGGGATTCTGCGGATGGATCAGAATACGGCCGATATGGTGACTTTCAGCCAA
>JANTFQ010000239.1 GCA_024763405.1 Calditrichaceae bacterium | reverse complement strand
CACTTAACCCATGGCGGTTAAAATGCAGAATTTCTTCTTTTAGCTGTGCTTCGCCAATATGGGCAATCCCTTTTCTGTCAGAATTTTCGTATGGTTGAATCAAATGTGCGGTCTGGGAGCCCAGTGAACCATCTGTAAAAAACTTTACCCCGGCAATGCTCAGCCGGTTAGAGCCAAATCCGGATTGAATACCGGCCCCGGTGAGCGGAGCGGCTTCATCTTTTGGGATATAAAAATGCACCCTGATTTTCAAATTATCTTCCTGCCGCATTTTCTGTAATGCACGAAATTCACCAAGGCCTTCCATCGTGTGTACCGAAGTAATGCCAAAAGCCAAAAACTGACGGCTCCGTTTCGATACGGCCTCTGCTATGCTTTCGTCCGAAGGCAGGGAAATTTTATCATAAACCAGATTTAGCGCTTTTTCATATAAAACTCCGCTTAAAGAACCATCCGCATCCCGACCAATTTTTCCACCCTGGGGATCGGGCGTGTCACGGTGAATGCCCGCCGCTTCCAGCGCCTTGCTGTTTACCCACAGGGAATGATAATCTTTCGATTCCAAAGCGACCGGTTCATTCGGAAAAATAGCATCCAGATGCTTTTTATGAGGAATTCCGTCCGGCCAGATATTTTTATTATATCCGCCGCCACGAATCCACTCACCCGGTACTCTCTTATTTTTATGTTGTTTTATTATGGTCAGCGCTTCTTTTAGTGAAGCAGCTTTATCCAATTGAACGCGGTTTAAATTTAGAGCCGAAGCGGTAAAATGGGTGTGGGCGTCCGTGAAAGCGGGAAGTACTGTCTTTTGATGCAAGTTTGTTGAATCGGTAAAAAAATCGGGACGGTTGTTTTTATGGCCGGAAGCTAATATCTTTCCGGCGGCACAAAGCAGCCAGTCGACTTTTTGGCCGGAAGCAGAAGTATGGATATTTCCATTGTAATAGAGATGTATTTGCATAATCAGGTAAAAAAAAAGCTCTTACAAAGGTAAGAGCTTATTCGTCAAAAGTTTCTTTATCCGTTTCGGGATACGCAGCCCTTATTTTTCCTTCGAAAAATTCTTCCAGGGCGATAACCGTAGGATTTGTTTCCTTTTCGAACTTCATATCTTTCATCAGTTCACGGTCATAAATATCGGTTTCATCATACATATCCATATCGTCCAGCATCTCATTTTCTCTTTTTTCGGCAAGACGCTTAGCGTTTATACGGCGTGCCCGGGCCGCGACCACAAGACACATTTCATATATATTTACTTTGTCTTCACGGATTTTTTTCATATCCAGAGTTTGGATGGACATTCAGGACTCCTGATTAATCAATTGAGCCGTTAAATTTAAAGGTTGAAGATAGGAATGTCAAATTAAATTAAAGTTAATACTTCGTGTTTTATATATTGAAAAACAAGTACCTATTCAGTATTTTAGACAGCGTTTAACTTTAAAAATTTTATTCGGGAGGTCGATATGTCAGAAAATGGTGGTAATACTTTTAAAGGGTTCGTACTAGGTGGTCTGGTTGGAATGGCAGCCGGAATACTGTTTGCACCAAAAAGCGGTGAAGACACCCGCAAAGAATTGAAAAATGAAAGTGATGACTTGGTGGATAAAGCCAAAGAAGAGCTGGATAAAATTAAAGACGACCTGACTGAACTCAGGGATAAGATCAATAAAACCATCGATCATGGAAAAACCGTTTTCGAGCATTCCAATACTTCGGAAGAGCGTGATTTTGAAGCAGAGATTAGCGATGTTGAAGAAGAGAAACCAGCTCCTAAAAAAACGACGCGCCGTAAAAAAGCTGCTAAAAAAGCGGAAGACGAATAATTTATTCCAATTTTATGGAGAATGTTATGCCCTGGGAAATAGCTTTAGTTATTCTTTTACTCTCGCTGGTGGTGCTCATTTATATGGCCATTCCGGTGCTGCTGAGATTGCGGGATACCTTAAAAAACCTTAACCAAACTTTGGAAACTTTGAATTCTAACCTGCCTGAAGTGATGGAAAATGTTCAGGAAATCAGCGGTACCGTAAATTCTATTTCAAAGAAAGTTGAAAATACGGTGGAAGATTTTGTGGAGCTGGAACAGTTATTCAGCAAAGAGATAAAGGATCCGCTTCAAAATATCGCCAACTCAATCGGCACCCTGCTGACAATTGTTAATAAGCTGTTTGATATCAAGAAAAAGAATAAAGATAAAAAATAACACAAAATATTAAATCAAAAAAAGGCCGTCCTCCAAAGGATGGCCTTTTTTGTTATAGCTCACTAATCCATTTTTACAACATGGTTCCAACCATGTTTATCTTCCGCATCGCCGTTTTGGATGGAGGTGAGCAGGTGGTACAATTCCATCGATTTTGGCCCCGGTTCATCGGTTTCGCAGTAGAGTTTCTTTTCTCCCTGGTATACCAGGCTTTTAATAGGCGAAATCACGGCCGCGGTTCCACAGCATCCGGCTTCAACAAAATCAAATATTTCCTTAACATGTACCTGCCGTCTTTCCACTCCCATCCCTAAATCTTCGGCCAGGGTCATTAAGGATTTATTGGTAATGCTGGGTAATATGGTTTCAGATTTTGGTGTGATATATTTATTGTCCTTCGAGATGCCAAAGAAATTTGCCGGTCCGGATTCATCAAGATATTCACTCTTTTCATTGTCAAGATAAATCACTTCGGCGTACCCTTCATCATGGGCTTTTTTAGTGACCCGCAAACTGGCGGCATAATTGCCCCCTACTTTTACATCGCCGGTACCGCCAATGGCAGCGCGTTTCATTTTTTCTTCTATTCGAAATTTTAACGGTTTGATCCCTTCTTTAAAATAAGGACCTACAGGAGAAGCAAAAACTACAAACAGATATTCATCGGCTGGTTTCACACCGAGCAATCCTGTTATCCCAATAAGCAGTGGACGGATATAAAGCGATGCTCCGGTTCCGTAAGGCGGGATAAAACGCCTGTTTGCCCTAACCGTTCTTTCCACGGCTTCGATAAACAGATCTTCGGGAACTTCCTGCATCAATAATTTCCGTGCCGAGCTTTGCAGGCGTCGTGCATTTTCATCGGGCCGGAACAATGAAACCGTTCCATCTTTATGCTCATACGCTTTCATTCCTTCGAAAGCCTCCTGTCCATAATGCAGACAAGAAGCGGCCATACTTAATTCGATGGTATCTTTTTCCACAATTTTGCCTTCGGACCATTTTCCATCTTTAAAATAGTACTCCAGATGTGCATCCGTTTTCATATAACCAAAAGGAAGTTTACTCCAATCCAGATTCACTTTTTCCATCGTATCTCCTTATATAATTTCATATTTTTTAAACAGATAAACAGGTAAAAATACACGAAATGTGTGATCAGTTTACACTATAAAAAAGGTAGGACTAATTTATCAAAAACTCAAGTTTTTAAACATTATTTCTTCAGGAAATTGCCAGATTTTTTCGTACATTGATAACAAGAAAATTATTCATACAAATACGAGGTTAACATGCGTTCAATGATGTTTTTAATTTTTTTGTTGCTCTTTAATTCTGCCTGGGCCCAGAGAGATACCAGCTTTGTAGAGATTGTAAAAATGAATCCGCATATCCGTTTAGATATCCGTTATGCCACACCAAATAATTTTTTACACCAAACAGTCTACCCGCAGGCCCGCTGTTTTTTGCGTCACGACGCAGCAATGGCTATCGACGCGGTGCAAAAAGAGCTGGAATTAATCGGACTGGGTTTAAAAATCTTTGACGGCTACCGGCCTTTGAGCGTACAAAAGAAGATGTGGCAGATTATGCCCAACGCGCACTATGTTGCCAACCCGGCCAAAGGGTCACGCCATAATCGCGGAATGGCCGTGGATTTAACCCTTGTCGATGCGGAAGGGAACGCCCTGCCCATGCCCACCGAATTTGATTCGTTTAAAGAAGAAGCGCATCAGGATTTTTTCAACTTACCGGTTGATGTTTTACGGAACCGCTGGATTTTGAGGACAGTGATGGAAAAGCACGGATTTAGTCCCATCCGTACCGAGTGGTGGCATTATGATTTTAAAGGCTGGAAGTCGTACAAGGTTTTAGATAAATCCTTTGAAACAATAAATGAATAACCCCGGGAGTGGGATTATTCATTTATATTTTCCCGGTCTTCTGTGTCCTTTTTCATTAACGTTCGGAACATAAAATAGATACCAAAAATCACATGTCCCACTAAAAGAAAAACAACGATGGAAACAAAAAGACTGTCATTCATATCGTTCCACGCCTGTTAGAAATTGCCTTCAACACCTAAACCAGGTTTATCATTAAAAACGAACTTGCCATG
>JANTFQ010000238.1 GCA_024763405.1 Calditrichaceae bacterium | reverse complement strand
CCTGCTGTATGATAGCAATTTGCAGCCTGCGCATAGTTATACTTACAAAACATACCATAGGCAGAACCCTGAGCTTGTCGAAGGGGGCGCTTCGACAGGCTCAGCGACCGAAGAGACAGGCTCAGCGAACGCCGAATTAACACTAACAACTATGGACACCACCAGCCACGACTTTACCTGGCAGACCTTTGAGTTTGGCGGCCAGACCGGCAGCAGTGTTTTTTATGACGTCGCTATCATTGACGAGAACGATGCCTGGGCCGTGGGCGAGATTTACACTGAAAACGATAAATACAACGCCGCCCACTGGGATGGGGATAAGTGGGAATTGAAAAAATTAGATTGGGATGGATATGTGTCAAGACTTACTTGTGTTTATGCCTTTTCACATAATGATGTTTGGTTTGGAGTTACAAATTTAATTCATTGGAATGGAAGCATTTTTGAAAAGAACTTGAATCCTATTTTAAATCAGTTTTATGACAAAACTGTAAATAAAATCTGGGGCACCTCAGACAATGATTTGTACATCGTTGGTAATAATGGTTTGATTGCTCATTACGACGGGCGGGAGTGGACAAGGATAGAGAGCGGGACGGATTTGGATATCTCTGACATTTGGGGAGCATTGGATGAAAGAACCGGTAAATATGAAATTTTATGTGTTGGTTCAAAACATTTGCAGGACCCGAACTACAGAAGAGTCATTTATCAAATTAAAGATACTGGACTCACAGAACTTTCTTCCCACCCAATTGAATGGACACTATATAGTGTGTGGTTTATTCCGGGAATGAAATATTATGCAGCAGGAGGCGGTATTTATGAGAAACATCATCTATCAGATAAAGAATGGGAAAACCAGCCTCTAAGTATCACTCCATATTATATCTACAGAATACGAGGTAATCAAATAAATGATATTGTTGCCGCAGGCGGGTTTGGAGAAATTATTCATTTTAATGGGATGAGCTGGAAGAGTTATATTCATGAGGCAGGACTGACGCATGGTAA
Organism: Calditrichaceae bacterium; assembly: GCA_024763405.1. GTDB lineage: Bacteria > Calditrichota > Calditrichia > Calditrichales > Calditrichaceae > JANTFQ01. The sequence goes on along the minus strand of JANTFQ010000238.1, from coordinate 3,320 downwards.
TTATAAGTCAATTGCAATTAAGGATAATTTAATTGCCGTAGTTGGAATTGAATATCCTAAAGCTGTCATAAAATTTGGGAGGAGGTAAAAAAATGTACAAAGACAGATCACCGCCGAATTTTACGAATAATATGCCATATCTTAATAAGATCGTTGTAAAATAGTATCGCTAAAGATAAAATCTTCATTTTAGCCAAATAGTTTTCATTTAGACTTAAAATTTGAAATAGAATTTAAATAGTAGAAAGCGAGGCAAACAATGATAAAAAGATTTTATATATTGTTAATATTTGTTTTTCTGTTATATTCATCTTTAGTATTTTCTCAGGAAATACCACCGGATGCAATTTATTACACAATTGATAGTACTACGCAAGGTAGTAACACAAATCCAACTATATTGCAAAAAACATTAATTGAAGGATCGAATGATATTAGAATTAATTCGACTACTAATTCAACACAATCTGAGATGAGTATAGCTATTAATCCTATAAATAATCAAATTATACTGGCTTCAGCAAATTGCTCAGACTATCCTGTAACTCAGATTTATGGTACCGGATATTATGTTTCAACTGATGGCGGGCAAACCTGGACAGGAAATGACCAGCCTCCATCCGGGTCGTCAAACAGAGGTGATCCTGCGGCAGCCATTGACAGACAGGGATTCTTTTACATAGGCAGTATAGCGCCGAACTACGGTCAGGGTATTATGAAATCTACTGACCAGGGTTCAACCTGGACTTATATCCAAATAGCTGATCCGACTGTTCCAGGTAATCCTTATTATATATTGGATAAAAATCATCTGACCATTGATAATACTACTGGACCATATAGCGGTTATTTATATTCTGCCTGGTCCGATTTTGCCTTATCTGATCGTGGAATCATAGTTATGCGATCGACGGACCATGGAGAAACCTGGAATTCGAGAAATGAGATAAGTTCCGGATTCGCCGGTTCTGAGTTGGCCCACCAGGGAGTTAACTTACAGGTTGGTCCAGATAGCGCCGTATACGCGTGCTGGGCAGTACGCGATTCAGATTCCCCGTTTACAGAAAAAGGAATCGGATTTAATAAATCAACAGATGGTGGAGCAACCTGGGGCCAGGCTAAATACGCTATCAATAATATTAATGGTATGAGAAAAAATCCTTATCCAACACTTGGCATCAGAACAAATAGTTTTCCTGTAATGGGAATTAATATGAACAACGGAAGAATATATATTGCCTGGGTCAATGTTGGCGTTCCTGGTACAAATACAGGTGATCCTGATATTTATTTGATTTATTCAGATGACCATGGAAATAACTGGTCTGCGCCAATAAGAGTTAACAATGATCAGATTGATAACGGAGCGCTTCAGTTTCATATCTGGTTGTCCGTGGACCCAGTAACAGATATTTTATACATCGCTTTTTACGATAATCGTGAGAATATTAATACTAATGAATGCGAGTTTTATATTGCCCAGATGATTGATGATGATCTGACATTCATAAATTATCCGGTTAGCGATAATTATTTCAGCGTTGGTCCGCTTCCTGGTTTTAGCTATAATTATAATGGAGAGTATCCCGGCATTGCCGCAAACTCTGGTAAGTTTATTCCCATATGGCATTCTCAGACGACATCAGCAAATGCGCAAGGCTGGGTATCTGTGGAAAGTAATGTTTCGGTCACTGTCGATCAAAGATTAAGCACTAGTCAAAATGTTGGTACATTAAGATTTTGGCTAGGTGCTGACTTTAGTAATCCATACAGCGCTCCGGAGAATTTTCCTTTACCCTTAAATTATAAACAAACATTTCAGGGAGATCTAAATATGCATTCCAATGAAAAATATAATAATTGGAATGAACTTTCTGAGGTAACAAATCATCATACCTTTTTAATTGAACAAGGTACCACAGATCTATATTCTAACTTCAAACCAACAAAAAGTGGTATTACAATTAAAAATGATTTAAGCAGTACATCAGGCGGTATTATAAAGTTTAAGGACCCCTGGCTGATTGATTACCCAGATCCGGATTACGGCAATAACAAACGCAACCGAGGCATGAAAGACAGCGGCCCGGATGCGTTAATCTTTAAGGAGCGGAATTCACCCTTTTACCCCGACTTTTCAACAGATTATGGCGGTGACGTATACCAGGGCGTATTTTTGAATCAAGGTTATGAAAATGGGGTATGGAATCCTCCCTACTACTCCGTCAAAGCCGAAAGCGCTATGACCGCTCCGGCGCATGATCAGGATATCGACTGGTACTTCCAGGGCTGGAAAGGCGATAATGTGCAGTTCCAAAACGCCGACGCTTTAGAAACCCCGTTGGTCTTCAAAGCGGCCAACGCCGAAGCCCGCGCCGTGTACAAAGGCCACATGATTTCCAGCCAAAACCGCCCGTCAGGCCATCCCGGCAGCCGCTGTTTAGCGAATGGTTATAAATTGCACATGGTCTATGAAGACGGCGGCCAAATCTATTACACAAGTTCCGAGGACGACGGCCAGACCTGGGCCAAAGAGGAAATGGTAAGCGACGGCGTGGAAGATGATTTTTCTTATATCAATCCTTCCATTGCGGTGTATGAACATGATATTTATGTCTGCTGGGCTGAATCCGAAGAAGGCTGGGACGATATTGTTATTTATTACCGCCATAAGAATGACAGCCAGCCGCAAAACGAATGGCATAACAGGGAATTAGTGATGGAGTATTATGATGATGAAGTTGAAGAAACTTATCGCTGCCAGCCGGTCATTGCCGTCTTTCGTGATCATAATGTAAATCCGGATAATATCTATCCTGTAATTGTAACGGATTATTTTAGTAAATCATATTATACAGCGGATAACGAATACCATTTATGGGCGTTTAGCAGGGAAAGCGGCTCCTGGCAGGAAATGAATTTAGATTCCGATGGGAACGAAATGGTTATTAACGGCCGGCATCCCTCACTTTCAGCGGATTCCTGGGAAGGGCATAATGACGCGCTTGCCTTAAGTTACGATTTAAACGGTGAAGTATATTTAATAGAATCTTTTGACGGTGCAGAGTGGTGGGAACCGCAGCTCGTATCCGTTGATCCGCTTTTATATTCTAATCAGCAAAAATCATCGGTCAGTTTTGTGAACCGCCAGGCATACATAACCTGGGAAGGCGTCAATTTAAACCGTGATAACAGTGAAATCCTTTTACGTGAAGCGCAATACCAGCAAAACGGCGATATTACCGCCTTCCGTTCCTATAATGTGGATTTAACCAACGCTTCGGTTGCGGCCGATAACGCGCATAATATTTCTATTCAGT
>JANTFQ010000237.1 GCA_024763405.1 Calditrichaceae bacterium | reverse complement strand
GAAGAGGCCGTACGGGTTGCGTTGCGCACGCAGCAGATTGTGGCCCACGAATCGGGTGTTACTTCGACGGTGGATCCCCTGGCCGGTTCGTATTTTGTTGAATCTTTGACTGATAAAATTGAAGAAAAGGTTTGGGAATACCTGAATAGAATCGAAGAGATGGGCGGGATGGTACGCGCTATCGAAAATGGCTATGTGCAAAAGGAAATTCAGGATGCGGCTTTTAAGTACCAGCGTGAAATCGAGGAGGTAGAACGGATTCAGGTGGGCGTAAATAAGTTCACGGTTGAAGATGAAATACCGCAGGATATTTTAAAAGTGGATCCAGCCTTGCGGGAAGTGCAGATTAAAAAAATGGCAGAAGTACGCCGGAATCGCGATAATGAGGCTGTTAAAAATAAACTGGCAGCTTTAAAAATCGCCGCTGCCGATCCCAAACAGAATTTAATGCCATTGATCGTCGACGCGGCAGGATCATATGCCTCACTCGGCGAGATCAGCAATGTGCTGCGCGATGTATTCGGAGAGTATGAAGAAACGGTAGTTTTATAAAATAACAAATTTCAATATACAAATAGCAGATAAAACACAAATACTAAAAACAGAAAAAAATTGTTTTTTTGAATGTTTTGATTTGTTTGTCTTTTGATATTTGAGGATTGGGATTTCGAATAGAAAAATTGTTTAAAAGGAATTGATATGGCACAAAAAATACGCATACTTGTTTCAAAACCGGGACTGGACGGCCACGACCGTGGCGCGAAATATATTGCCCGCGCCTTGCGTGATGCAGGTTATGAAGTTATTTATACGGGAATCCGCCAGTCTCCCTCGGCCATTGCCAGCGCCGCCATTCAGGAAGATGTGGATTTTGTCGGCCTGAGCCTGCTTTCCGGGGCGCATAACGAACTTTTCCCGGAAGTAGTGCGCCTAATCCGTAAAAACGGGGGCAATGAAATCATAGTATTTGGCGGCGGCGTCATTCCGGAAACGGATATTCCGTTTCTCAAAGAGCAGGGCGTCGAGGCGGTCTTTACGCCTGGTACACCCATCCGGCAGGTCATTGATTTTATCGAGGCCAATAAAAACCGTATCATGCATTAATTTTGAAAACCACGAAGCGTGCAAGATAAAAAGGAGACGGTTCGTCCCTTTCGTTTTTCGTGATCGTGGCGGCTATAATAAAAATAGGAGTCTGTTATATTATGATTCAAAAAATAAATCACATCGGTATCGCCGTAAAGTCCCTGGAATCGCATATCCCTTTTTACCGGGATGTCTTAGGATTGGAATTGATAGGTATCGAAGAAGTGGCCGATCAGCAGGTAAAAACAGCGATGTTCAAGGTAGGCGAAGTGCAAATTGAACTGCTTGAACCGCTTTCTGCGGAAAGTCCCATCGCACGCTTTATCGAGAAAAAAGGCGAGGGAATGCACCATATCGCGTACCAGTCCGAAGACATTCAGAATGAACTGGCACAGTTGCAGGAAAAGGGAATTCAATTGATTGACCAGCAGCCGCGTGCCGGCGCCCACGGTACGCAGATTGCTTTTATTCATCCTAAATCATCGGGCAGAGTACTGACAGAAATTTGCCAAAATACAGGGGGCAGCCAGTGAGTATCGAACGTAAAATATTAGAACTTAAAGAAAAACAGGATCAGGCAAAATTAGGCGGCGGCCAAAAATCCATCGACAAACAGCACGAAAAGGGCAAGCTGACCGCCCGCGAGCGCATCAATCTGGTGCTGGATCCCAACAGCTTTGAAGAAATCGATATGTTCCGCATTACCACGCACAGCGATTTCGGGCAGGTGGGTAAACAGGTTTTCGGTGACGGAATAATCACCGGCTACGGTTCCATCCACGGCCGGCTGGTTTTTATCTATTCCTTCGATTTTACCATTTTCGGCGGGTCGCTTTCGCAGGTAGTGGCCGAGAAAGTAATTAAAGTGCAGGAGCTTGCCGTAAAAGCCGGCGCCCCGATTATCGGTATTAACGATTCCGGTGGAGCGCGCATTCAGGAAGGCGTGGATTCCCTCGCCGGGTACACGTCTATCTTTATGAATAATGTGCTGCATTCCGGGGTAATTCCGCAAATCAGCGCTGTGGTAGGACCTGCTGCAGGCGGGGCGGTGTATTCTCCCGCTTTAACGGATTTTGTCTTTATGGTGCGCAATACTTCGTTTATGTTTCTCACCGGACCGAAAATCGTTAAAACCGTAACCCATGAAGATGTAACCGCCGATGAATTGGGCGGAGCGGATGTGCACGGTACAAAGAGCGGTATTACGCATTTTACCTATGATGATGAAAAAACGCTGTTTGCAGGTATCCGGGAATTATTCCGCTATATCCCAAACAACAACACCGAAGAACCGCTCATTGAAGCCTGTGACGATCCCATCGATCGCAGTGATGAAGCATTAAATTATGTTATTCCTGAAAATCCGCATAAACCATACGAAATGAAAGACGTTCTTTTTCAGGTATTGGATCAGGGAAGTTTTCTTGAAGTGCAGGCGGGATATGCACAAAACATTATTATTGGATTTGGAAAACTAAACGGACGTCCGGTTGGTGTGGTTGCCAATCAGCCCAAATATCTGGCCGGCGTTCTGGACAGCAATGCTTCGGTTAAGGCAGCCCGTTTTATTCGTTTTTGCGACGCCTTTAATATTCCCATTATAACTTTCGAAGATGTGCCCGGATTTATGCCCGGAACGGTTCAGGAATACAACGGTATCATCCGACACGGAGCAAAAATGCTGTATGCCTATGCCGAGGCAACCGTTCCTAAAATTACCATCATTACCCGCAAGGCATATGGCGGTGCTTTTTGTGTGATGAATTCCAAACATTTGCGCGGCGATATTGTTTACGCTTGGCCTACAGCGGAAATTGCCGTTATGGGGCCCGAAGGCGCCAGTGAAATTATATTTTCAAAAGAAATTAAAGAATCACAGGATCCCAAGGCCAAGTTAGAAGAAAAGATTAACGAGTATCGTACCAAGTTTGCCAATCCCTATGTGGCAGCCGGCAAAGGGATGATAGATGAGGTGATTGAACCTAAATTTACCCGTTACAAAGTAATTAAAGCATTGGAAATGCTGCGCAATAAACGGGATGATAATTTACCTAAAAAACACGGTAATATTCCGTTATAAATGAGGAACGTATGGGACAGATAGATTCAACAGCGCTGGATACCGTTGTTTACGGGCTTTCCAATATTGGTCACTATAATGGCTGGAATATTGCGTTCAGTGGTATTCTCGTGGTTTTTGGCGGGTTGGTACTGATTGCGCTGACCATTTTCGCCTTTAATAAATTATCCGCTTTGGTAGAAACATTTCGTACTAAATCTGAAACTCCTAAACAACCCGCTAAAACCAATATATCCCTGACAGATAAAGAAGAAAAAATTCCCGAAGAACATTTAGTCGCCATCAGTGTGGCGGTAGAGTTGTACCGTCGGCTTCATCTGGAAACCCTGCAAAGTACGGTAACATTTGCCAGGGGCGAATTAAACAGCAATTGGAAAGCCGGAACCCGTTTCGGACTCAGAAAGTCGTAGAGGTTAGAATGAAAGAAAAAGAAATTATTCTGGAAATAAAAGGCAAAGAATATAAAATCAATATCAGTAAGTTCAGTGCGGAACGCGCTGAAATCAGTGTGAATGATGTACCGTATTCCGTTGGATTAAAAGACCTGGGCGTGGAAGAGGTTGCGGAGGTCATTCCACAGCAGGCGCCACATGGCCCTGAATCCACCGCGCCGCGGACAACACAGACAGTAGCCGATAAATCGATTCCCCTGCACCGCCCAAAAAATATTGCAGACGGTGCGACCATCGCGGCACCTTTACCCGGGTTGATAACAAAAATATTTATCAATGAAGGCGATGTGATTGAAGTCGGTCAGCGTGTTTTAATGCTCGAAGCAATGAAAATGGAAAATGAAGTGAATGCTACCAGCGCAGGTATGGTAATCGATATCCGGCACAAGGAAGGCAGTTCGGTAAACCAGGGCGATGTGCTGATAATGCTCAAGCCGGTGGAGGGTTGATATGGACGTCATTCTGCGTATTATTGAAACGACCGGTTTTAATAATATGACCTGGGGCAATCTGATTATGATGGCTATCGGCGGAGTTGCCATTTATCTGGCCATTGTAAAAAAATACGAGCCCTTGCTGTTATTGCCCATCGGATTTGGCGTACTGGTGGGTAATATTCCCTACGATCCGTCTCTGCCACTGGGTGTTTACGATACCGTTGCTAATGGCGCTGCACAAAACAGTGTATTCAGCCTGATTTACTACGGAGTTACGTCCGGAGTTTTCCCGCCGCTGATCTTTTT
>JANTFQ010000236.1 GCA_024763405.1 Calditrichaceae bacterium | reverse complement strand
TCTGTCATTCCCATCCGCCGGCAGGCGGACAGGCGAAAGTTGAGCTTGCGAAATCCCGTTTACGGGGTGGGAATCCAGTGGGTTTATTCAGTTTTTACTCCAACGACTTACTACTTGATACTTGATACTAAATCTCTCCTCTTTTCACCTCTTCACCTTTTTGCCTCTTATCTTTTATCTTTTATCTTCATACTTGCGACTTATGTGCTGGATATTTAATTTGCTTTTTTAAAACAGCAGAAGGATTATGATTTATGCAGATTGTCGATTTACGCAGCGATACAGTCACCCAACCAAGCGCTGAAATGCGGGCGGTAATGGCCGCGGCCCCGGTTGGAGACGATGTTTTCGGAGAAGACCCAACTATCAATGAACTCCAAACTAAAATGGCCGAATTGACCGGCAAGGAAGCGGCGCTGTTTACAGCCAGCGGTACCCAGGCCAATCAAACCGCAATCCGGGCACACACGCAACCCGGAGATGAAGTAATTTGCGAAGGATGGGCCCATATTTATAATTACGAAGCCGGCGCGCCGGCAGCGCTGGCCGGTGTCCAGTTGCATCCCATAAACGGCCGTCTCGGTGTTTTAGATCCCGATATGGTCGAAGCCGCCATCCGGCCCGGCGATCACCATTTTGCGCAGACCCGGCTTATTTCACTGGAAAATACGCACAACCGCTGGGGCGGTACCGTTTATCCATTAAAGGAAATAAAAAAGATACGCCGGATTGCCCGCAAGCACCGTCTTAAAATGCATCTCGACGGCGCACGGCTGTGGAACGCCTCCATTGCTTCGGGTACCTCCATCAAAGAATTTGCCGCACAATTCGATTCTGTTTCGATGTGTTTTTCAAAGGGTTTGGGAGCGCCCACCGGCTCCGTTGTATGCGGAAGCAGAAAATTTATTGATCGGGTACACCTCTACCGTAAGATGTACGGCGGTGGAATGCGCCAGGCCGGTATTCTGGCTGCAGGCGCCTTATACGCAATCGAGCATAATTTTGAACGCCTGACAGAAGATCACCGCAGGATAAAAGCGCTGGCCGAGGCACTGAATCAGCTTCCCGGATTTGTGGTCAATATGCAAACCGTACAAACCAATATTCTCATTGTGGATACCAGTTTATGCCGTAAAAAGGCCCCGGAAATTGTGGAAGAGCTGACAGAGCGGGGTATTAAGATGATTGCGTTTTCGCCAACCCGTATCCGGGCGGTCGCGCATCTTCATATCACCGATAATGATATCGACCGAACCATAGAAGTAATGAAAAAACTTCAGACAGGGTAAATTAATGAAACGCTCTAACCTGCACATTATTATTATCGGCGCCGGGGATATCGGCTTTACGTTAGCCAAAATGTTATCCTATGAACAGCACGATATTGTAATTATCGAAAAAGATGCGGATAAATTTCAGCACGCCGCCGAAAACCTGGATGCGCAGGTAATGCACGGGGATGGCAGCAGTTTTAAGTTGCTGGAAAAAGCCGGCATCGCACACGCCGATATGGTAGCGGCCGTCACCAGTGTTGATGAAGTGAATATGCTCTGTGCCATTACGGCCAGGCAGTATAACGTGCCCAAAACCATCGCCCGCGTAAAAAACAAAGAGTATCTGTCCGAGGATGCACCCATCAATGCTCAAAAGTTTGGCATTGATTTGATCATTCATCCCGAGTCGGAAATCGCCAGGGGCGCCGTTTCGCTCCTGCGGCAAAGCGCCGCCACGGATATTATCGAATTTGCCGGCGGCCGGATTGCTCTGGTGGGTGTTCAGTTGGATAAAAACACACCTTTCCTAAACAAACCTTTAGCCGAACTGGGTAAGGAGTACCAGCATTTTCCTTTTCGCACTATTGCTCTGCAGCGCAAGGACTATACAAAAATCCCGCGCGGCGACGATGTTTATCTGGCGAATGACCGTATCTTCGTCATTCTGCCAAAAGAAAATATTCCGGACCTGATTAAAACGGTGGGGAAAGAAAATACCAAAATTGAAAATGTGATGATCCTCGGCGGTGGACAGACCGGTTACCTTGTTGCCCGCGAACTGGAAAACCAGTACAATGTAAAAGTGATTGAATCACAAGCGGAAAAATCGGCCGACCTCGCGGAACGGCTTCGCAAGACCCTGGTTATAAAAGGCGACGGCCGGGATATTAACCTGCTGGCCCTCGAAGGTATTATCGATATGGACGCCTTCATCGCAGTAACCGGCGATGATGAGACTAATATTATTTCCTGCCTGATGGCCAAGCACCTGGAAGTGCCAAAAATTATTTCGTTGATTAATAAACCCGATTATACGGCCATTATTCCCACTATTGGAATCGACGCTTATATTTCCAAGCAATTACTGACGGTGAACAGCATCCTTAAATTTATCCGCCGCGGGCAGGTCGTGAGCGTGGCCTCCATTCCCGGTATTTCCGCCGAGGCGATTGAAATGATTCCCAATGACGGTTCCAAAATTACACGCCAGCCGCTGCGCAAACTGCATTTTCCAAAAAATGCCATTCTCGGCGCGGTGATGCGCGGAGACGAAGTTTTTATTCCGGTGGGCGATTCCCAAATAGAAGCAGGTGATAAAGTGGTGTTATTCGCTCTGCCTTCGGCCATCCACGAAGTAGAAAAGTTCTTTAATTAATATGCTGAATTATCGCGCTATCGTTAATATTTTATCGGCCCTGCTGCTCTTTTTAGCCGGCGCCCTGCTCATTCCCGCGGCGGTTGCATATATTTATGCCGACGCCAGCCTTGACGCTTTTTTATATACCGCCGGCATCACTCTGCTCGTGGGTGGAGTTGGTTTTTTAATCACCCGTAAAAGTCAGGAAATCCGGGCCCGGGACGGTTTTCTCGTGGTTACCTTCGGCTGGATTTTATTCGCCCTTTTAGGCGCGCTTCCTTTTACCATTTCCGGATTTATTCCCTCGTACACCGATGCTTTTTTTGAGACGATGTCCGGGTTTACTACCACGGGCGCGTCCATTTTAACCAATATCGAAGGGCTGCCTCACGGCTTACTTTTTTGGCGCTCACTCACACACTGGTTGGGCGGAATGGGTATTATCCTGCTTTCCCTCGCTATTCTGCCTTTGCTGGGCGTAGGTGGAATGCAGCTCTTTAAGGCGGAGGTTCCCGGTCCCACGCCTGACAAACTGACCCCACGTATTAAACACACCGCCGAACTGCTTTGGGGTGTTTATGTTTTGATTAGCGTTGTGGAAGCTGTCCTGCTCAGGCTGGCCGGGATGAACTGGTTCGACGCCATCTGCCATACCTTCGGCACCATGGCCACAGGCGGATTCTCTACAAAGAATACCAGCATTGGACACTACAACAGCGCTCCCATCGACATTATCATTATTGTATTTATGATTATTGCCGGAACCAATTTTGCCCTACATTACCGGGTTTTGCGTGGCAAACTCTTTTCCTATTGGCACGATCGCGAGGCGCTGGTTTTTATTGGCATCATTGCCTTTGCTTCCCTGCTTGTCGGGGTGGAAGTGTATCGCCACAGTAATCTGGGAATCGGCAGAGCTGTGCGGGATTCCGTTTTTCAGGTGGTCTCCATTATCACCACAACCGGTTACGGAACAGCCGATTACGAAAAATGGTCTACCTTTTCGCAGTTGGTTTTATTTTTACTGATGTTTGTGGGCGGCAGCGCCGGGTCTACGGGGGGCGGGATAAAAGTTATTCGGATTATCATACTGATTAAATTCGGCTTTAATGAGCTAAAGCGCCTCATTCATCCGCAGGCGGTTCTGCCGGTACGCATCGGCAATATGGCCGTACCCCGCGAAATTGTCACTAATATCAGTGGTTTTTTTCTGTTTTATATGGCGTTGACGGTTCTCGGGGTTTTGGTAATGAGCGCGTTGGGATTGGATCTGATCAGCGCCGCGGGCAGTGTGGCGGCGACCATCAGCAATATCGGTCCCGGATTGGGAGCGGTTGGTCCCACCGATAATTATGCCTTGATCCCGGATGCCGGCAAGTGGTTTCTTTCTTTTCTGATGCTGGCCGGTCGTCTGGAACTTTATACTGTTCTGATTTTATTCTCACCGGCCTTCTGGAAAAAATAGTCCTGTGCAGCCTTGTGCGAAGCCTTTGCGGTGCGAATTCTTCAAGGATTCGTACCGTTATTACAGATAGCATCTTTTCACCGCATTAGAAATACACTTCCGCAATCTGAAATCGTTAATCGTTGCTCTAACATTTTCTTGATTCACGATTGAAGATTAACGATGAGCGACTTACGAAGTTTTACCTCCCGGATTTATTTCCCGGGCTCCCGTCGAAAGCCGGGCAGGCTGTTTTCACAGGAATGACGGTAGTTGCCCGGTGCGAAGCC
>JANTFQ010000235.1 GCA_024763405.1 Calditrichaceae bacterium | reverse complement strand
ATTCTTTCAAACCTGGCGGATCGCTCCATTGTACGCAGCCGCTGTACCATTCCAACCCGTCTGCTGGCAGGAAACGGGTTTTCCGGTGAAGAGGTTCGGGACGGAATCATTCTGGCGAATGATTTTGCCCTGGCCGATCCCTACCGGGCAGCCACACACAATAAAGGCATCATGAATGGCATCGACCCGGTCATTATTGCCACGGGAAATGACTGGCGGGCAGCGGAAGCGGCGGCCCATGCTTATGCGGCGCGCGGTGGAAAATACGCGGCGCTCACCAAATGGTTTAAAGATGAAAACGGTAATCTGGCCGGTAATATTGAAATCCCCATCCGGGTTGGAATTGTGGGCGGCCCGCTGGAAAGCAACCCTGCCGTTCCCATGGCAATGCGTTTGTTACAGGTAAAATCGGCCAGTGAATTGGCTGAAGTGCTGGGTGCCGTGGGACTGGCTCAGAATTTATCGGCCTTACGGGCGCTGGCCTCGGAAGGCATTCAGCAGGGGCACATGAGTCTGCATGCCCGCAGCGTGACAATGGCCGCAGGAGCACGAAGCGATATTTTTGAAGAGGTGGTGGAGAAGGTCATTGCTTCTTCCGAAATAAAAGTATGGAAAGCCAAAGAAATCATTGAAGAGGTAGAGAAACAGGGGAAAAGTATTCCTTCCGATTTATACATTCAGCCCGCCGCTGAAAATCTGCCCAGTGGTTATGGAAAAATAATAATGTTTGGCGAGCATGCGGTTGTTTACGGCAAACAGGCCATCGCAGCCCCTTTACCACTGGCGATGCAGGCAAACGCATTTGATTCCAAACATGAAGGTATTCATCTGATAATTTCACGCTGGGGTGTGGATGAATATCTGCGTAAAGACGCCAAGCACAAATATTCCATTTTTCAGTCGCTGGACATGATTTTAGATAAATTAAACCTGCGTAATCAAAATATAAAATTAGAAGTCTATCCACATGTACCGCGGGCTATGGGTCTTGGCGGATCGGCGGCGCTGGCCGTTGCCATTATCCGGGCCTTATCAGAAAAATTCAAACTTAAATTAAACGATGAGGAAATCTCAAGCTTAGCTTTCGCTTCCGAAACAATTGTGCATGGAAATGCCTCCGGAATCGATAATACGCTGGCAGTGTATGGGAAATTCATCCGTTTTAAAAAAGGCGACCCGCCGCAATTAAAGTTTTTAAAAACGCAGAATCCTATTCGCATTGTGATTGGACAGACCTGGGTCGAAAGTCTTACCGCAAAGATGGTCACTAAAGTAAACGAAGCCTGGAAACGCAATAAAAATCTCTACGAAGATTTGTTTACTAAAATCGATCAGCTTACAATTCAGGCGGAAACAGCGATAGAACAAGGAGAATTGGCACAACTCGGAGAATTGATGAATATCAATCAGGGGTATTTAAACGCTCTGCAGGTTTCCAGCCGGGAAATAGAAGAACTGGTGCATATTGCCCGTTCGAATGGCGCGTTGGGTGCGAAGCTCACCGGAGGCGGAGGCGGGGGCGCCATCATTGCCCTTTGTCCCGATAATGCCGAGGAAGTGGCAATGGCTATGCGTAGCGCCGGATTTAAAGCGATGATTACCGATATTCAATAAAAGGAAGTTTTATAGAAGCCTGGAAATCCCTGCAATATGGATTGGTTGGATTTTTATCTAAAAAATATTTGATTTTGAACGAATGCATATATTGTCCGATGTTTCTGGTGTAAAATTTCGCCTCACAAAATATTTCTTTTATGTTTTTGCAACACCGGACGAACAGTAGGAATGGTAGTTAAAATAGGAACACCTGGATTTTGAGTCTTAAATCAGCACAATACAGAATCGTTATCGTTCTTGGCCTCTTAGCCCTATTTGCAGCAAATCTGCGATTTAATGTAACCGGTGTTGCGAATCTTACAAGCGATCCCAGAGAAATTGTGGCCCTCACCGCCGTTTTCTTTTTATACGATTGGCGCGCCGCAGTTGTGGTTGGATTGCTCGCAGGTTTAGGCGGACCCCACGATAAAACGTTATGGATTACGGTCATGATGCATGTTGTGGCGATTCCCGCCGCATATTTTTTGTATCAGCTAATTCGGAAAACCTATAAAAATCAATGGATTATCAGTATCCTCTGGTTTATTTCTGTACAGGTTATCTACTTTCTTATTTTTGCAGTACTCTTTGTTGCAGGACATTATTTTGCGGGTGATTTTAGTACAATTCTGCTGACCGAAACCTATCAGAACGTTGTCAATGGAATCGCCTTCGAAGCACTAATGACAGGCAGTATAACCGTGCTTATCCTGCAAATTAAGCTGTCGCGTGAAGAACGTGATTATAATTCCCAGCTATTGGGATTATTGGTAAAATCAAATGAATTTGGTTTATGGGACTGGCAGGTCCAAAACGATAAACTGACTGTTAATGAACAGTTAGCCTCTATGCTGGGATATAATTCCGTTTCCTTTGCAAATAGTATGCGCGCGTTTAAAAAATTTATTCATAAAGAAGACATCGACCATTTTACAGAAGATTTACAAGCCTTGATTAAAGGGGCGGTGCCGCTTCAGAAAGCGGAGTACCGTGTACGCACCAAGGATGAGACCTGGAAATGTTTTTTCTCAACCGGCAAGGTGGTTGAATGGGATGAATTGAACCGGCCACTTCGAATCATTGGAACTAACCTGGATATTTCCGAATCGAAGAATGCCGAAAAAGAAAACAAACAATTAAAAGAGCAAATGATTCAGGTACAAAAAATGGAGGCCATTGGAACGCTGGCCGGCGGTATCGCTCATGATTTTAACAATTTACTGACCGTGATCAACGGGCATGCCGAAATCGCCGCTATGCGGCTGGACGAAGAAGCGCCGGCCTATAAAGACGTGATGGCAATCCATTCCGCAGGCGAACGGGCCGCCAAGCTCACAAAGCAATTACTGGCTTTTAGCCGGAAAGAAAAAATCACCTTACAAGTTTTAAATATTAATACGATTATTTCGGATATGGATAAACTCTTACGCCGCTTAATTGGTGAAGACATTTTAATTACTTCACTTCTCGGGGACGGAATTCCACCCATTACAGGTGATTCGGGACAACTGGAACAAATTCTGATCAATCTGGTCGTTAACGCCCGTGACGCTATCAATTCGCATCCGGATAATTTGCCGGAAAAGAAAATAACGATTGAAACACAACACACAGAATTGGAAAGCGCCCATTTATCCGAATATAATTTTGTCCCGCCGGGAGAATATCTGTTGATTAGAGTCCGTGATAATGGAATAGGCATGGATGCGCAAACACGAAAAAAAATATTTGAACCTTTTTTTACCACTAAAAGTGAGGGAAAAGGAACAGGGCTTGGCCTGGCAACGGTATACGGTATTGTGAAACAAAATCGGGGATTTATACAGATCGATTCGGAAATCGGTAAGGGAACAACCTTTAAAATATTCTGGCCTCTTAAGAAAACGAAGGGCCTGATTAAAAAAGAGGAGAAAATTGCGACCGCCGATTTTTCCGGAAAAGAACAGGTCCTTTTGGTAGAGGACGACCATGCCGTAAGGGAATTTTCTGCTGCCGCCCTGCGCAGTTTCGGTTATTTGGTGAAGGAAGCCAGTGATGGAAGTGAAGCCCTGGCGATGATTGAAAAAAAAGAAATTCAACCGCAGTTAATCATAACCGATCTGGTAATGCCCCGTTTAAACGGTAAAGAGCTGGCCGACCGTACAATTCAGATCCTTCCGGATTGTTCTGTTTTATTTACATCCGGCTACACCGATAATCATTTAAAGTTAAGCGGCACCTTGCAGGAAAAAGCCAGTTTTATCCATAAACCGTATTCTGTTCATACACTACTGAAAGCCACCCGTCAGATACTGGATGGTAAAAAACCGGAAAACTCCTAAAGAATTTCTTCTGAAATAAATCCATTTTTTTTCCTGCTTGTTAAGATTACGTTAAAGCCCGTAAAATGCGGTTGTATTTAATCAATCCACTTTGTATTTTTGTACTTATTCATTAGGTGTTCTGTTTTTATTGAGTTCGAAATTATTTTTCAAGGAGAAATATATGAGCGCATCCCAAAAAAAATGGCAGGATCAGGTAGATCGGGCCAGAACCCGCGATGCAAAATTTATCACCGCTTCCAGCGAACCCGTTGAATTAATGGGTACGCCGGATTTAATTAAAGGATTCGATTATGACCGTGATTTAAGTTATCCCGGCCAATTTCCTTATACACGAGGTGTTCACGCCACTATGTACCGCGGACGTCTGTGGACCATGCGTCAGTTTGCCGGATTCGGTACGCCGGAAGACACTAATGAACGCTTTAAATATCTCCTGAAGAACGGTCAGACCGGGCTTTCGGTGGCTTTTGATTTACCAACGTTAATGGGACG
>JANTFQ010000234.1 GCA_024763405.1 Calditrichaceae bacterium | reverse complement strand
AAGCTAAAACAGGATGGCCTGTTTGTGGGCCATTTCGAAACCTATTCAAAACGCCGACAAAAGATATTCGCAAAATATCCTTTTTATCTCGCCACAGTGGTCTATTTTTTTGATTTTATCTGGAAACGTGTTTTCCCAAAGCTGCCGTTTTTTCAGAAAATATACTTTGCCATAAGCAAAGGAAAGAACCGCGTTTTTTCAAAAACCGAAGCGCTTGGCAGGCTTTATTTTAGCGGTTTTGAAATTGTCGCTCTCGAAGAGATAGAGAATGATATTTATTTTATCGTCCGCAAAGCAAAAAAACCTTCGGATGCCGCAAATCCCTCTTATGGCCCTTTATTTAAAATGAAACGAATTGGTAAACAAGGGCAGCCCATTTTTGTGTATAAATTCCGCACCATGCATCCCTATTCCGAATACTTGCAGGAATATATTACCAGTAGAAACGGCTATGCCGAAAATGGTAAAATAGAAAATGATTTCCGGGCCACCGCCTGGGGTAAATTTTTAAGAAAATACTGGCTGGATGAGCTGCCGCAGTTATTGAATGTATTAAAAGGTGAAATGAAATTGATTGGCGCCAGACCGTTAAGTAATCGTGTTTATAATGAATATCCGGATGATATAAAAGAGATGCGTCAAAAATATAAACCCGGCTGTTTTCCGCCCTATGTGGCTCTACTGATGCAGAATATGGAAAAATCAATTGAGGCGGAGCGTATTTATCTAAACGAAAAACAAAAGCATCCTTTTTGGACGGATATAAAATACTTTGGTTTATCCGTATATAATATTCTAACCAATAAAATACGCAGCGCCTGAATCCATACTCCATATTCAGCCTGTCCGCCAACCGGCGGATCATTGCCCCGGAAGGGGTGCCTTTCGGCACGAGGAGTGTAACGACCCTGCCCTGAGCCCGTCGTGAGCCGGGTCGAACGACGTAGCCGAAGGGGAAGCAATGTAATCGAAGAATCCCTGCAATCATATAAATATAATAATAATCAGGAGAACCAGTTGAAATTAAAATTCGCATTAGTTGGCTGCGGCCGCGTAGCCTATAAGCATGCCGAAACATTGTCAGGGCAAATAGAAAATGCTTCTCTATCCGCGGTATGTGATACAAACATCGAACGCGCTCAAAAAACAGGTGAAAAATACGGCGTTCCTTATTATAAAACCTATGATGAAATGCTGCAAAAAGAAGATGTCGATGTGGTGAATATTCTTACGGAAAGCGGCAACCATGCCAAACATACCCTCGATATCGTAGAAAAATATCAAAAGCATATTGTCGTGGAAAAGCCCATGGCGCTCACTTTATCGGATGCGGATGATATGATCCGCGTATGTGATGAACATGGCGTTAAGTTATTCGTTGTCAAACAAAACCGCTATAATATTCCTGTAATTAAACTTCGTCAAGCATTGGAAGCGGGCCGCTTTGGAAAACTCGTAATGGGAACAGTTCGTGTCCGTTGGAGTCGTAATCAGGCCTATTATGATCAGGATGCATGGCGCGGTACCTGGGCAATGGACGGCGGTGTGTTCACCAACCAGGCTTCGCATCATATTGATTTACTGGAATGGATGTTAGGGGAACCGGTTTCAGTATTTGCCAAAAGCGCTACCCAATTAGTTGACATAGAAACAGAAGATACCGGAATGGCCATAATTAAGTTCCGTAACGGCGCCCTCGGATTAGTGGAAGCCACAACGGCGGTACGACCTAAAGATTTAGAAGGGTCGCTTTCCATTCTGGGAGAAAAGGCAACGGTTGAAATTGGCGGTTTTGCCGTTAATGAAATGAAAATATGGAATTTTACCAACGAACTTCCTGAAGATAAAGAAGTCATTCAAAAATATAAAGAGAATCCGCAGAATGTTTACGGCTTCGGCCATCTGCGGTATTTAGAAAATGTAATTGATTCGATTTTGAATGATAAGCGTGCCCTTGTTGACGGCCTGGAAGGACGGAAATCTCTGGAATTGATCAGCGCGATTTATGAATCCATTGAAACAGGAAAAGAAATCCACCTTCGTTTCGAACCCCAGCGTGGAAGGCTTGGTAAATAACACAATACGATATGTCATTGCCCCGGAAGGGGTGCCTTTCGGCACGAGATTCGTCATTGCGAGCGAAGCGAAGCAAACTCATTAAACAAGTTCAGAACTAAACCGTTTATTTCACTAAATTATAATAGAAATACTTTAAGATGAATCAACCCAAAATATATGAAAGCCAAATTCGCGATGTTGACTTTGGTGTGCATGTAACGGTTATTAAACCGGTTAATCTCTATGAATGTCAAATAGGGGATAACTGCTTTATCGGGCCTTTTGTTGAAATACAGAAAAATGTCAGCATAGGGGATAACTGTAAAATACAATCCCATGCTTTTATTTGTGAATTCGTAACCATTGGTTCCAATTGTTTTATTTCCCATGGGGCAAAATTTATCAACGATACTTTTTCCATTGGCGCTCCGGCCGGCGGTAAAAAAGAATTATGGGCAAAGACAAGCATAGGGAACCATGTATCAATCGGTACCAATGCCACCATTCTTCCGGTTACCATTGCCGATCATGTTGTAATTGGCGCCGGTTCTGTTGTAACCAAAGATATTACCCAGCCGGGCATTTATGCCGGTAATCCGGCCAGAAAAATAAAAGATATTTAATAATGCATTAAAAATGATTGAGGAAATAATGCAGATTCCATTTGTAGATTTAAAAATTCAATATAGTTCCATAAAAGAAGAAATTGATTCTGCCATAGAATCTGTTATTAATAATACAGCTTTTATCGGTGGAAAATATGTTAAACAATTCGAAATTGATTTTAGCCGTTTCATCGGCATAAAGCATTGTATTTCTTGTGGAAATGGAACAGACGCTTTGCAAATCACCTTAAAGGCAATGAACATTGGAAGCGGGGATGAGGTTATTTTACCTGCCAATTCGTTTATTGCTACTTCCGAAGCGGTTACGGCCGCAGGCGCAAAAGTTGTATTTTGCGATGTGGATGATCAAACGAACAATTTAGATGTGCGTCTGCTGGATTCTCTAATTACGCCTAAAACAAAAGCAATTATTGCGGTTCATTTATATGGCAACCCTGCCGATATGGATACGATTCTGCAAATTGCCCGTAAGCATCATATAAAAGTAATTGAAGATGCCGCCCAGGCGCACGGAGCAAAGTATAAGAATAAAATGGTTGGAACACTTGGAGATGCCGCCTGTTTTAGTTTCTATCCGGGTAAAAATCTTGGCGCTTATGGAGACGCTGGAGCAATGGTTACAAATGATGACGAATTAGCAAAAAAGATGCGCATGTGGGCCAATCATGGAAGAGTTGAAAAATATAATCATGAATTTGAAGGATATAATAGTCGATTAGACGGCCTCCAGGCGGCAATTTTATCGGCTAAATTACCTTTTTTAAATAAATGGATTGAAAAGCGCAGAGCTGTAGCAGATCAGTACACACATGCTCTGCAGGAACTAACCGACCTTGTTTTGCCAAAGGAATTTGAAGACTATTATTCTGTCTATCATCTATACGTAATAAAAACAAAATACAGAGATAAATTACAGGCATTTCTAAAAGAAAAGGGCATTTCCACCGGCGTACATTATCCCATTGGTTTGCCGTTTTTAAAAGCCTATGTCTATTTAAATCATTCTATTGATGATTTCCCGGTAACCGCAAAAAACCAGAAATTATTACTTAGTTTGCCCATATTTCCGGAAATTACCGAAGAACAAATATTGTATGTAACAGAAAATATAAAACTATTTTTCCATTCAATAAAATAGTTTTTAAATCTCAGTAATTCAAAGGCCATGTTTTAATTCGTAATTGGTAATTCGCAATTATCGCTTATTTTATGTAGCTTTAAGAATGCAAAGCATTGATGAATACGAGCAATCGGAACGCATCTATATTTCAGAAAAACAAAAGCATCTTGTTTTTACCGATATAAAATATTTTTATTTAGCAGTATCCAACATTCTTACCAATAAAATCCACAGCGCCTAACGGCAATTAGTAATTAATAATTCCTTCCTCTCCGTTGGCTGAGCGAAATCGAAGCCGTCCCTTCCTCCAAATAACTTAATAACTCAATAACCCAATAACCTAATAACTCAATAACTATCATTTCCCCCTTCCTGGTGGCTGAGCGGTGTTTACCCCTTTTTTTTGGTTTACCCCTTTTTTCGGGGGTTTACCCCTTTGTTTTTGGGGGGGTCGAAGCCTGGTGACTGAGCCTGTCGGTAGCCGGATCAATAGACCGGGTCTAGCGACGAAGTCGAAGCCCCGTCTCCCTTCTTTCAATATTTACCACAAAGCCCACAAAGCATTAATAACTTAATAACCCAATAACTATCATTGGTGGTTGAGCCCCGTCTCCCTTCTTT
>JANTFQ010000233.1 GCA_024763405.1 Calditrichaceae bacterium | reverse complement strand
CTGAACACTCCAGACATCTTATTGGTCAGCGTAAACGTATGGTCGAGGGTATCACGAAAAGTCAAAACCGGTAGTTCCACTTCCACCTGTTTTGCTTTGGGCCGCGCTTTTATCTTCTTGCGCCGCGGCTGGGGCAGATTGCAGGACAGCACCAATACGGTAATTATAGTAAACAGCAAAATACGATTATACATTTTTTACACTTTTTGGGATCGCCAAAAGGAATCAATCCGGATTTTACTCCGCAAAGATTCCTTTATTTGATAGATACCACTAATTCCGGCATCACAGATTACTTCAATTAACAAATACTTCTGCCGAACTACCTGTTAGCTCCAAACCAGCGGTCGGCTTACAATGAATATCCGATTCAGGGCTAACTATTATTTTAAAAATTCGGCAAACCAGCCCTGTACCGTTTTCCACCATAGTCTGGCATTTTGCGGTTTACGCACAAAATGGTCTTCATCGGGGAAAAAAAGCAGCTTCGATTTTACCCCCTGCCGCTGCAGGGCGCTGAATAACTGCAATCCCTGTGTGTAGGGCACGCGGTAATCGTGTTCGCCGTGCACGACCAGCATCGGGGTTTTAAAATTTCCGGCACGGTTGGCGGGATTCCATTTTTGATAAAGCGATCCTTTTTCCCAGGGTTTACCGTTGAATTCCCATTCCGGGAACCACAGCTCTTCGGTTGCGCCCCACATGCTGACCTGGTCATAAACACCGTCGTGGGAAACAAGACACTGAAAAGGATTTGTATCGCCTTCGATCCAGTTGATCATAAAACCACCGTAGGAAGCACCGGCAGCGCCGACCCGGTTTTTATCGATAAAAGAATATTTATTTAATACATAATCCGTTCCCAGTTTGATATCTTCGTAGGGAGCGCCGCCCCAGTCTTTGGAAACCGCATCCATAAAATCCTGCCCATAGCCGCGGCTGCCGTGGAAATTGATCATAAACACCACATACCCCGGCGCGGCAAACATCTGGTAATTCCAGCGGAAATGGAAATCATCGCCCCAGGCGCCCTGCGGACCGCCGTGGATAAGCTCGATAGCCGGATATTTTTTAGCGGGATCAAAATGCGGCGGTTTCATTAAAAAGCCGTGTACCGTTTCGCCTTTGGCGCCGGTAAAGGAAAAGGATTCCAGACGCCCCAGAGCTAATTTATTTAAACGGTTGCTGTTAATCTGTGTGCGTTGGGTAAGCGTATTTGTCTTTAAATCAAATGTAAAAATTTCGTAGGGCATTGCTTCCGTTTGTATTTTCATAAGAAGTGCATTTTCGGAAAGGAACTGAAAGGATGATAAAAAATGTCCCTTTAGTACCGGAATAATTTTAGGGTTCTTCAGCGCAGTTTTATAGATACTCTTGGAGCCGTTTTCACTGACGCTAAAATATATTTCCTTCCCGGAAGGATGCCAGACGATGGATTCCACCGAAAGGGTAAATCCTTTGGTCAGTTCGCTAAAGGTATTATTTTTTCGATCATACAGCATCAGGCGCTGACGGTCGGCTTCGAAACCGGGGCGCTGCATGGAGGCAAAGGCAATGTAGCGTCCGTCCGGAGAATAATTGGGATTATTGTCGTTGGCTTTGTTGGTGGTTAGCCGGGTGATTTTCCTGTCGGCAAGCGTTTCGATAAAGAGATCATTGTTGGTACTGGCCGCTACCATGGGATCGGTATTGCGCACAAAACAGACCTCTTTACCATCCGGAGAAAAAGTGTAATCATGCGCGCTGCCCAAGTCCAGCGGAGGAGTATCAAAATCACCGGGGGTCAGGTCGTGAATATTCTTTCCATTCGCATCGGAAATAAAAACATGGCTGCGTTTACCCTCGAGCCAGCGGTTCCAGTGCCGGAAGAACAGATGATCAATAATCCGCGCCTTTACCGGACTGGCTTCTGCCGCGTCCATTTTCTGTTTGTTGCATGCTTCCGTCCGGCATTTTGGATAGACTTCCGATGAAAATAAAAAGCGGCTGCCGTCTTGATTAAAAACCAGGCCGCCCGCTCCGGGAGCAAAATCGGTTACCTGCTGCGCTTTATCACTTTTAAGCGCCTGTTTCCAAATTTGTCCGCCACGATTAAAAAACAAAAATTTTCCATCCGGAGACCAGACCGGCCCGGAGCTGGATTTTTTACAGTTACTGAATTGCTGCGATTTGTTCGTTTTTAAATCCAATAAAAAAATATCCGTTTTAAAATTATTGTCTGCGATATTAGGCGTTGTTAGCGAATACGCTACCGTATTTCCATCGGGGCTAAGCGCCACCGAGCCGAGGCGCTGCATGGAAAAGAAATCATCAAAAGTGATGGGTTGTTTATCCGCAGCAAAAAGCGGCAGAGCTAAAAGCAGTAAAAATGAAATCAATCGTTTCATAGAAAAATTCCTCCTGTGTACCCTTTTTATTTTTTCCGTTCATTCAAACGAATGCCGTCTGCTTCCAAAGATACAATTTTCTTTTTATACAGCGCGCCCACGGCTTTTTTAAAAGTTTTTTTACTGACGCCAAACAGAGCGGTTATCTCCTTCGGCTTACTTTTATCGGTCAGCGCGAGAAAGCCTTCATTTTCAATGAGTTTTTTTAGAATCACTTTACTCAGATCGACCGCTTTGTCATACCCGTATTTTTCCAGACAGACGTCAATTTTATAATCGGGTCGTACCTGTTTAATATACCCTTTTATACGCTGCCCCCGCTTAAGCTTCTGAAAAATATCTTCGTTAAACAGAAAGCCCCAGTGTTTATCATTAATAATCGTGTGCAATCCCAAATCGGTCTGATTGCATATAAACAACTCCACTTCTTCGTACGGTTTGTATTTGATGGGATCGTTATTCAGCCACACGCCGAGGCGGGAAGAAGCGGCCAGGCGGTTGGTCTGCTCATCGAGATAAATATAAACCAGATAAGACTTCCCTTTTTCCATCCGTTTCTGCTGTTCTTTTAAGGCCACAAAAAGATCCTTCTCCAATCCCCAGTCCAAAAAAGCGCCGAAGCTGGTAACCGCCACCGCTTTTAAAAGGGCAAATGTACCGACCTCTGCTTTAGGTGTTTTGGTCGTGGCAATGATGCGGTCTTCCGAATCAAAATAGATAAAAACTTTAATCTGATCGCCCACCGTACAATCTTTTGGGACGTATTTACGAGGAAGTAAAATTTCCTTGTAGGTCTCATCTCCGGCGAGATAGACACCGAACTCCGTCTCTTTGACGACTTCTAAAGTATTTGTTTTTCCAACTTCAAGCATTTAATTCAATCCATTTTAAAAGATACTTCAAAAAAAGAGGAAGATATTTTTCCTCTTTCTGCGGATACAGGGTTTTTATTGCAGACTATTTCAATATAATGATTCTGATAGATAGAATCTATATTAAACTTGTGTAGGTCGGAGACATTTCTGCGCAAGCTGAATATAAGACGTTGGGCCGTTGAACGTTTATGATAATAAGCTTGTTTACATTGTTCCCGAATTTTCATTTTTCATCATCGTTTGATTATGCATATAAATTTTTGTATGATATGCATAAATAAAAAAGGATTGATTATGAGAACAACATTAGATATCCCGGCAAATCTTTTATCGGAGGCAATGGAACTAACACAAGCCAAAACGAAAACTGAAGTCATTAAATTTGCACTTGAAAATATTATTCAAAAGAACAAGTTGAAAAAATTGAAAAGTTATAGAGGCAAACTGGAGCTGGACATAGATTTGAATTTATTGAGAAAACGAAGTTGAATATTTTAATCGATAGCTCTGTCTGGATAGATTATTTCCGAGGTGGTGATAATTCAGAAGTTTTAGATTCTTTTATTGATGAGAACGTCTTATGTACAAACTATTTAATTCTTTCTGAACTACTTCCCGTTTTAAACCAAAGGAATCAGTTGGAACTAGTGAATCTGCTTAGAGAAATTTATAGAATCCCCCTCAATATAAACTGGGAAAATATTATTCAATTACAGACGACCTGTCTTTCAAATGGGATTAATAAAGTTGGTATTCCGGACCTCATCCTATTAGATAATGTAATCCAGAATGATTTAGTTTTGTTTTCTTTTGATAAGCATTTCGATTTGATTCATAAACATATAGATTTCAGAACTTTCTTACCTTAATGTATCTTCAATAGCAACAGGCCGGAATGTCAGAAGCTGTTCAGAATCCTGAAAGCAGTTTAGCTCTTTAATTCGGTATTTATCTATGTTTATTGATGGCTATTTTCTTATTGAGATACCCCTACAATCAACGCAGTACCAAAATTTTAAAATTTGAATAATAATCGATTCCATCCCGCCAAGGGATGGAATCGATAAAAAAGATTATTCCTCTTCATATACAAAGGTAACCGAACCGGGAATAATGCCGGTTTCATAACTTTCCTGTAAAGTGCCGTCGGCGCTGTAAATTTTCAGGTCTCCGT
>JANTFQ010000232.1 GCA_024763405.1 Calditrichaceae bacterium | reverse complement strand
CAGCCGAAACGATTGACCCCAAATATGCGGCAGCCTTAAAAGAAGTATACCGGCAGGGTGTGGAAATTCTGGTTTACCGGGCGGAAATAAATCCAGAGGGAATTGAATTAAATATAAAAACAGATTTTGTGCTTTAAAAATTATATTCCTGGCTAAACAGAAAGAATCCTCAACCCGATGAATCCGGATTTCGGAATGACAATAGGGGGCGATTATTATTAACGCCCTTTCTACCTGGTCAAATTTGAAATATCCGTGGCTAACTTTTTTTAAACTGAAAGCGCCTTATGACAGAACGATTACTTTTAAGTGAAACCTTTCAAAAAATTCGGGAGAACCTGCACTTTGTGCTGGTAGAACCGCAATCCCCCGGAAACATCGGTTCCGCCGCCCGGGCGTTAAAAACCAGCGGATTCGAAAAACTCATCCTCGTCAATCCCTGCGAAACCAATCAGCCGGAAGTGCGGATGCTGGCCCACCGTTCACTGGATATTGTTGAAAAGGCGCAAATCGTCTCCTCTTTCGAAGAAGCGATCGCGGATAAAAAACTGGTGGTCGGTACCACCATGCGCAGCCGCTCTTTTAAATTCCCGCTTTTCAGTCCCGAAGAGATATGTGATAAAATTCTGGCCGCCGCAGATCAGCCAATGGCCATCGTTTTCGGCACCGAAAAGAACGGGTTGAGCAACGAACAGTTATTGCAGTGCCACGTGCAATCCAGCGTTCCCACCGCCACGCAAAATCCTTCTTTAAACCTGGCCCAGGCGGTGATGGTTTACGCCTACACTTTTTTTGAAAAATTAAACAGCAGCGCGGCGGTTTACACCTACGAACCGGCCTCGCAATACGAGCTGGAAAAATTTTACGAGCACCTGGTTTCTGCTTTAAATATGGTTCACTTTATCCCAAGAGACGGCATCGAAAACTTTGTCACCCGTCTGCGCCGGCTCATCGGGCGTTCCATGGCCGAACACCGGGATGTGCGTCTGCTGCATAAACTAATCCAGGTATTTGAAACCCGCATTCAGGATTTAGAAAAAGACCCTTCCGCCCCGCCCCGCGAAATTCATTAATCCAAAACGTAACGTGCTATTTACCATTAAGAAACTTTTTAACCGGCAGGACATTAAACCCTTGGCTTACGGTGGTGTAAATTGCAAAAATTCCGCTTAAATCGTAACTTGTGTTTTTTACAATTAGAGAAATGAATGAATAAAAGACAACGCATACTCACCACCACCTTCCTCCTGTCTCTATTGATTCATTCGGGTTTCCTCTGGCTTATGAATCACGAGGGCTGGTTGACATACGATACAAAAAATATTATCAAACCGAAGCCCGAAGAAGTGACCATTGTCTTTCCTGAAAACAAACCGAAACGCCAAAAACCGCGTGAAGTGGTTCAGAATATGAATGAAAATGAAAAGGTACCCACGGACGCTTCCCTGCTTTCCGAAAAAAACTCACAAGCGCGGAATCCGGTTAAATCCAATAAAACAGGCAACACTCCACTCAGTCGGGGGAATTCTCCCTTTAATAATCTTTCTGCTGCACCTTCTAAAAAGAGCAAATCTTTTTTTAAGAAAAAATCATTTAGCAAAAATGCTTTGCGCGGCACCACTTCAAAAACGCCAACCGAGCGTTATCGTGAAGAACAGAAACAGCGAGCCTCGGCTTCTGCCGGCAGCAATCAAATGATGAACCAAAGGAATTTCTCGGTAGAAGAGGTCGGCGCGCTTTCGCTTAGTACCT
Source organism: Calditrichaceae bacterium (assembly GCA_024763405.1). Lineage (GTDB taxonomy): Bacteria > Calditrichota > Calditrichia > Calditrichales > Calditrichaceae > JANTFQ01. The sequence goes on along the minus strand of JANTFQ010000232.1, from coordinate 2,692 downwards.
ATAAATGGCAGTGGGCGCCCTATATAAATGCGATGAAAAACAAACTCAATCGTGTTTGGTTCCCCCCGGCCGCCTATTACCGACTGGGGCTTATTCACGGGCAGACGGTTCTCCGCTATACCATCAGTAAAGACGGTAAGATTCTGGAACTTACCGTTTTAGACCATACCGGACACGAATCACTAAAAACCTCCAGTATTAAAGCAATCGAATCGCTTTTTCCGTTTTTACCTCTTCCGGAAGATTTTCCGGATGAGACCTTAACCATAACTGCAAAATTATTTTATCCGGATTTAAGAAATAGGAGATAAGATGTTAGAACTTTTCGAACGCGGCGGAATTATGATGTATCCGCTGGCTCTCGCTTCACTCATTGCCGTTGCACTCATCATCGAACGGCTTATCGCACTGCGTAAAAATAAAATAATCATTCCCGAAGTTTTGGCGGTGGTTAAAAATTTTTCGTCCTTAAAAGATAAGGCCCTGGCCATTTCGATGTGCCAAAAATATGATTCCCCATTTTCAAATATGGTTCAATTAAGTTTGGAATACCATAATCTACCCAAAGCAGAATTGCGCGAGATGGTGGAAGACCAGGGTCGCCAGGAAGTGCGCAAACTGGAAAAAGGATTAACGGTTCTGGAAACCATTGCCGCTATTTCACCGCTGATGGGTCTGCTAGGAACCGTCATTGGTATGGTACGTGTGTTTGACGTTATTAAGGAACAGGGCATCGGACAAACCGCCGCTCTTTCCGGGGGCATCTCCGAGGCGCTGCTCACCACGGTAAGCGGGCTGTTTGTGGGTATTCCTGTACTAATTGCGTATTATTATTTTAGCAGTAAATCGGATGATTTGATTTTAGATATCGAAAAATACAGTAACCAGCTGATTCAAAAAATCAATTTTATTCAATCCACTCCAAACCAGCAGCAGGTAAACGATGAAGTTAACGACTAAAGAAAAACGCAAGGTTTCCTTAAATCTTACCTCTTTAATTGACGTGCTGTTTATTCTCATCATTTTCTTTACCGTTTCGTCTACTTTTCTCGAACAGCCCGGCATCGAGCTAACCCTGCCGGAGGCGAAAAGCTCGGAGGGACATACTGCTCAGAAAGTTATTATTTATGTTGACAAGGATAAGAATATTTTCTTAAATGACAATATTGTTTCGATGCATAATTTAACCACCGAGATTAAGAAAATGGCCGGTCTGCAAAAAGACAAGAGTATCATTTTAAAAGCAGATACGGACGTTACACACGGCCTTGTAATAGAAATAATGGATTTGCTTCGGCAGCAGGGTATTTATAAAATTGTCGTCTCGACCACGAAGCCAAATTAGAATCGACGCCTGGAGAATAGGATATGCCAAAAGTGAAAAAAGTGAATTTTGCCCTGCTTGGTTTAGGAAAACTCGGAAGCGGTTTTTATAAAGTCTATGAACAGAAACGGGATAGTATTAAACAGGAAACAGGGTTTGAGCTGAATCTAAAAAAAATTCTCGTTAAAAATTTACATTTCAAGCGCCAGGCCTATATCGATAAAACCTTCCTCACCACCAATATTGACGATATTTTAAACGATCCTTCCATCGATGTGGTAATCGACGCCATCGGCGGCGTTGAGCCGGTTTTTTCTATCTTAAAAAAAGTAATCGACCAGGGAATTCATATTATTTCGGCAAACCGGACGCTGCTCGCATCTAAAATGCATACTATTTCGCAGCTGGTACAGGAGAAGAATATCCTTCTGCTGCCTGAATCTTCCATGGGTGGCGGAGTGCCCATCATCAGTACCCTGCGCCATGATCTGGTTGCCAATAACGTAAAGGCCGTCGTGGGTATTTTAAGCGGAACCTCCAATTTTATTCTATCTAAGATGGCTGAAGAAAAAATAGACTTAAAAACCGCGCTAAAATCTTCCAATTTAATGAAAATGGCGGAATCTTTGTCGGTCATTGATTACGAAGGTACCGATGCCGCCCAAAAGGTTTCTATCCTGGCGGCGGGCGCCTTTGGTTTAAAGATTAATTATCTCGATATTCCGGCTTCGGGTATTTCCGATATTTCCCTGTTTGATATTCAGTGTGCCGATGAATTCGGATATGAAATTAAACCGCTGGCTATCTTAAAACAAAGTCCGGATTTTTTCGAAATTCGGATTCATCCAACTTTTGTACCAAAGGGGCACCCTATCACCCTTATCAAAGGGGATCAAAACGCTTATTTTGTGCAAACCGATTTAATTGGTGAATATATGATTTACGGCCGCGGAATCGGCGCCGAAGCAGCAAGTAGTTTACTGCTGCGGGATTTGGTTGCTGCCGGAAGCGTAACCCGCGCCCATTCTTCCCGGAGACGTGAATATCGTATCAACTGGAATCACAAACCCATTTTGCCCATAGAAGATATTATTTCTGCTTATTACATTCGTTTCCCATGTATAGACGAGCCCGGCGTTGTAGGTAAGATTACAACGGCTCTGGGAAATGCCAATATCAACCTGACTTCTGCTCATGCAGAAGTGGATAAAAAACTGCACCCGGATATCGGATATGTTCATATCTTAGTGGAATCGGCGCCGGAACACGCGGTGATGGAGGCGATTAAGACCGTTGAGGAAATGGATATTTTAAAAGGACATGCTAAACTTTTCAGAATATTAAGGAGTTCAAAATGAAGCATATTAA
>JANTFQ010000231.1 GCA_024763405.1 Calditrichaceae bacterium | reverse complement strand
ATGAGCAGACCCATTTGGGTGGGTTTAATGGAAAGGTTACAGTCCAGCTTATGTTCATCAATGGCATTAATGATACGTATATATTCAGCGACAGCTTCTTCGGCTTCTGCTTTGGACATGCTTTCTTCGCCCAGTAAATCCATGGTCGCCATCATTCCTTTTGCATTAAGCTCTTTTACGGTTGCAATGGCATCGTCCAGGCTGGGTCCTGCGATATAATTTTTCGAAAAATAGCCGACAATCGGTTTTGGTATAAAAGGAATACTCATCACAATTAGTTTATCAAAAAAGCCCATATTTGCTCCTGAAAGAACGAATTTATCCCATTTTCAATAAAGCTAAAATTTAAAATTTCAAATGGAAATATACAATAGAATTTTTGACTATTTTTAAATAGCCAGAAGGATAAAATTTAGTGCTTAACGGCAATTCAAATATTTACAAGAACTCAGGTTTTCGCTATATTGTACGACAAAACAAATATAATAAATCAGGAGAACTGAAATGATGACAGACAAAATGGCTGCGGCCTTTAATGAACAAATAAACAAAGAATTCTTTTCGGAATATTATTACATGGCCATGTCGGCCTATTGTGAAAGTATTGACCTTCCGGGATTTGCTTCCTGGCTGATGGCCCAGGCGCAGGAAGAGCGTTTACATGCGCAGCGTTTTTACCAGTTTCTTTTAGACCGGGATGCACGGCCTCTGTTTGCGGCTATCGATGCGCCGCCGGCAGAATATGATTCCATTCTGGATGTGTTTGAAAAAGTGCTGGAACACGAACAGTTTGTAACCAAAAGTATAACGGATTTATATAAACTTGCTGTTGAGGAAGCAGACTATCCTTCGCAGATTGAATTGCAGTGGTATATTACCGAGCAGGTAGAAGAAGAAAAAACGGCAAAAGAAATTATTCAGCAGTTACGCTGGGTGGGAGATAAATCAACTGCTTTGTTTATGCTGGACCAAAAAATGGCCGAACGTGGGGCACCGGCAGCCGCACCGGCAGCAGAATAATATTTAAAAGAGCATAAAAAAGGGGCTGCCATTGCAGCCCCTTTTTTTATTATTTACTTCCCTGATTTTCGAGTAATTTATAAAAATCACTTTTCGTAGACAGGATCAACCAGTCTTTTTCTGAAAAAGTATTGCGGTATGTTTCCAGCGTTTTTATAAAGCGATAGAATTCCCGCGTTCCACTGTTCCGGTCGTAGGCAGAGGCGTAAATAGCGATTGCCTCGGCATCGGCTTTACCGGAAATCTCTTTCGATTTACGGTAGGCTTCCGACTGAATACGTTTGAGTTCGCGTTCTTTATCACCTAAAATCTTAGACGCTTTTCCCTGTCCTTCGGAACGGAATTTATCAGCGATACGTTTCCGCTCGGTAATCATACGCTCATACACTTTCTGGCGTACATCTTCGTAATAATTAATGCGCTTAAAGCGTAAATCCAAAAGTTCGATACCCAATTCTTTGGTGCGTTTGGAAGCCGCTGCCAAAATTTCACGGGTGATCTTTTCCCGCCCGGTTTTGATTTCCGGAAACACAACATCTGTTTCGCCGGCCTGGGTTTGAGAAACATTCAGCAATGTGGGTTTACGGTTACTGTTACGAATGATTTCGTTTAAATCGTGGTTCGCGATAGCATTGCGTGTTTCACCATCTAAAATATCATCGAGACGTGCCTGCGCACCGCGTTCGTCACGGACACGCTGAAAAAACAACAGCGGATCGTGAATGCGCCAGCGGGCATAGGTATCCACCCAGATAAACTTTTTGCCCTTTGTGGGGATTTGGTTAGCATCTCCGTCCCATTCTAAAAAGCGTTTTTCAAAAAAGTTAACTTCCTGAAGAAAGGGCACCTTAAAATGAATGCCGGGATTTGTTACCGGATCACCAACGGGCCGTCCGAACTGGGTAATAATGGCCTGTTGCGATTCATTAACCGTATACGCGGCCGAGACAATGACCAGCAAAATGATTAATGCGGCAATGCCAATGATTATATTCTTTTTATTTTGCATTGTTTAAATCTCCTTTATCAAACTGGAACAACGGCAAAATGCCGGATGTTTTTTCGCTGGAAATAAGTTTACGTCCAACCTTATTCAGAACATCATTCATCGCTTCGAGATATAAACGCTGCCGGGTAACCTCTTTGGCCTTGGCATATTCTTTATACATCGCCGTAAAACGGTTGGCGTCACCTTTGGCTTCATTCACCCGTTCCAAAGCATAACCGCGTGCTTCTTCAATTTTACGTTCTGCTTCACCCTTTGCTTTAGGAATAATTTTATTGTATTCCGACAAAGCCTGGTTAATCAATTTCTCTTTTTCCTGCTCGGCTTCATTGACTTCGTTAAACGAAGGTTTTACCGCGTCGGGCGGGTTCACATCCTGCAAGACAACCTGCTCCACTTTAATGCCGGTTTCATACTGGTCACACAGTTTTTGCAGTTTTACACCCACAGCGTCGGCCAGCTCCTGCCTGCCGACGGTAATCACTTCATTTACCGTGCGGTCACCGACGACTTCACGCATTACCGCTTCGTTTAAATCGCGGAAGGTTTGTTGCGCATTGCGGACTTTAAACAGAAATTTATACGGATCGGTAATCCGGTACTGCACAATCCATTCAACCTGGGCGGCATTGAGATCGCCGGTGAGCATAAGGGATTCGTCGGTATAACGGGCATTGGAATATTGAGTACGAACTCCGGCACGTACGGTTCGGAAACCAAATTCCTGTTTTAATTGCCGTTCGACCGGGACCTTGGTGACCGTTTCAATTCCAAAAGGCCACTGCAAGTTCAAACCCGGGGAAGCGGTACGTTGGTATTTGCCGAAGCGCAGTACAACACCGACCTCTTCCGGAGAGATGGTAAAAAAACCGGAAAAAACAAAGGCCAGTACGATAATTACAATTACCCCCAGGCGGATTGTTTTTCCGGATATGTTGGGCGGTTTGATGTTGTTGAAATCAAACTGCGGATTCTGTTGATTCATAGGTAAGCCTCCTTTAATAGTGTTCTATGATAAATGGCGTACAGATAAGTTAGGTGTTTATTCAATGTACGGCTGTTTTAGCAAAGAATCATTTTTTCATTGAATTTAATACGTTTACAATTTGCGCGCTGTGGTTTTTGGTTTCCACATCTTTAAAAAGATGCAGAATTTTCTGATTTTCATCAATTAAATAGGTAATGCGTTTGGGGCCCACAAAGGAAAGAAGCGCACCGCGCAAGGCGCCATATTCTTCGGCCACTTTCTTATCGCTGTCCGAAAGAATGGGGAAAGGCAGATTATATTTTGCACTGAATTTTTGATGAGAGTTTTGGTCGTCAAAGCTTATGCCGAGAATAACCAAATTGCGTTTGAGCAGGTCATCATAATTATCGCGGATATTGCAGGCTTCGGCCGTGCAGCCGGGCGTATCGTCTTTCGGGTAAAAATAAAGGACGACAATCTTGCCTTTGTAATCGGATAGTTTATGTGTTTTTCCCTGGGCGTCTTTCAGAGAAAAATCGGGTGCCTGCTGGCCAATGGTGAGCATATCTCCTCCGAAAAGAGTTGTACTAAAGATAAACGATAAAAAGAAGGTGGCTAAATATTTCATTTGGTGCTCCCAATGTGGTTGTGCTTCCTCCTGCAGCAAATACTTTAGCTTACAGAGAATGCATTGGATTTTCAAGATAAATTCATTTAGATTTTAGAAGCGCAAAAATCAAAAGGAATTATATTATGGAATACTGCCCGTACTGTTCCGGTCCTTTAAGTAAACCGTTAAAAGTTTGTCCGCACTGTAAAAAGTCTTTGGATCTGCAAACATATCAGTCAATTTTTAAACCCGGGGAAACCACAAAGACCAATAAAAAAGCATTGCGCCGTCTTTGGTTTAAAGAACACTCCCGATTCCTTTTTCCTCTTCTGTTTCTAGTTGTCGGCCTGATTTTAGGGGCCGTTGCGATGTTCGGCTATTCTGCGCTTCGTTTTCAGTTAAAGCAGAAATCAATGGAACAGAAAATAACGGTGTTAAATTCCCGCCTGAGTGAAGCAGGAACAAAGGCCGTCTCATTATCCGACAGCCTGAATGCTTCCATTCTGGTACGGGATACAGTGATTCAGATTCTGGCGGAGAAAAATAAACTGTTACGCCAGATTATTGTTTTCACCCGGCGGATGTCAAACAACAGTCAGCTTGCCCCGAATTCGCTAAATGAAGCAAACTATTTTCGGAGGAATTTTAGATACCTGGAAAAACAGTACGAAGCGCAGCGCCGGAAACAGGAAGCAACCTATTTTAAGGCGCCTAAAAAACCGAATTTAAAAACGATTCCAAAGTTATTGGGAGAATAAAATAAATGAGAATGTCCTTAGCTTAGCAAAACACCGCTTAACTATTTATAAATTAATAGATTGCCACGTCGCTCATACTTCGCTTCTCGCAAAGACAACTATGCCCGTCATTGCGAGTTTGGCTTTAGCCGGA
>JANTFQ010000230.1 GCA_024763405.1 Calditrichaceae bacterium | reverse complement strand
TAGATTGCCACGTCGCTCATACTTCGCTTCTCGCAAAGACAACTATGCCCGTCATTGCGAGTTTGGCTTTAGCCGGACGAAGCAATCTAAACAAAATAGCTGAACTAAAGACATAATCATTAATCTTTTATTAACTAAAGAGTAGTTTCATATAGAACAGCGGGCTGGCCAGGTTTTTACGGGGAATGGTGTTAGCCATCATCCCGCTAAGCGTTTCCCGTACATGCGCGCTGCCCGCAGCTTTATTGATTACCATATTCAGCAGCGTTTTATTGCGCCCAATTTTTTGTAGTAGGGTACTGGTTCGCGCCTCGGCCCCAATGTGATTCCATAATTTTCGATCGTATTCGGCCAGTATCTCCGCATCAAAACGTCCCGCTTGCACCGCCTTAGCGGCTGTTTCGGCAGCATGTTTTCCGGAGACCATGGCATTGCCGATCCCTTCCCCGGTAAAGGGATCAATCAAACCGGCGGCATCGCCCAACAGCATAAAACCATTACCGTAGTTTTTACGGCGGATGCTCGCTGCCGGCAAATTCCAGCCTTCTGTTTTCGAAACCGCTTCGGCCTGTTCAAAACGCTCTGCGAATGTGTTGCTATTAATGATATTATCCATTGCTTTTTTCAGATTAAAAGGGCGTTTTTGCAGGGCCGACTGCACAATACCCAGTCCCACATTGGCCAACCTGTCCCCTGCCGGAAATAACCAGAAATAGCCGGGAATAATCTCATCCACGAAATGAAGTTCAATCTGATGTTCCAAACCGGATACATTTTTATAATAGGCGCGTACCGCGGTAATCCAGTGATCGGGATTGCGGTCGTGAATTTTCTTTTTCCTGGCAATCAGCGAATGGTAACCATCCGCTCCTAACACCATTTTACCCCGGTATTCTTCAACCCTGCCGCTGGACCGGTTTATGCCGCTTACGCCGCATATTTGCCCGTTTTCTTCCAGAATATTCCGGACCTCAAAACCGGTTATAATTTTAGCCGGAGTCTGCACCGCTTTTTCAAATAGAAAAGCGTCAAATATTTTTCGCGGCACTACCAGCCCGGTAGGAATACCATCCTGACTGGCGCTTTTCATGGGAATATCGGTAACTACACCTTTTGGACTGCCGAAAACAACCGAATGAATATGCGCACCGGGCAGCTTTTGTGCCTCTTCCGCGAGATTCAACTCGCGTAGAATTTCCATTGATTTGCCCGAAAGGGCATCCCCGCAAATTTTATCCCGCGGAAATGCTTCTTTATCCAGAAGTAAAACATTTAATCCAAGGGGGGCGGCATACAGCGCGGCGCTTGTCCCGGCAGGTCCGGCGCCAATAATAATCATATCGTATTGTTCTGGCATATATTTCCTTTGTAAAACATCCGGCTGTAGTCTAAGGAATTCACCGATTTTGTGCAAGGGCGAAAAAGGACCAGATTGGCAGGCAGCTATCAGCCATCAGCTTTCAGAATCCAGAATCCAGAATCCAGAATTCAGATTCTATAAATTAGGAATTAACAGCATAAACGATTGAAGAATAACGAAGACAGATTTTCGATTTTTAGCGGCAAGGAATAATAACCCAGGTGCGAAGCCTTTATGGATTCGTACCGTTCAAGGCTACAGAGTTGCGTATTTTTTTAAGAGGGATGGCTTCGCCATTTCACACCTCCGTAAAATATTTCACTTTTAGCAGCAATAAAACGTTGATTTCAGAATTATGCCTGCTTGGTCGTCCCCAACTTGCCCTATTTAGGGAAGGCAGTTGTCGGGGATCCATTTACCCGGAACTAAAATCTTTCTGGATTCCCGATAAGAAATCCCCTAAAAGGGGCAAGGAGGGAATGGCTGTTTTACCAGATATTTCAAAATATAAAACGGGGCTATCGACTCTTGGAAATTGGGAAGTGGGAATTTTCTGTACTTGTTTATTAGCAGTATAACATTATTTTTTGTTTTTCAGCCAGATGATTTGATACGGTTTTAATTGCAAATGCAGGCTTTTATCTTTAACCCGATAGGTTTTGTTACCGATTAAATCATGCCAGGAAAGCGTCTTTACCTCGGTTTCATTCAGAGGAATTTCAACCCGCTGCGCTTCCCCGCTGATATTGATAATACTTATCAGAGCTTCCTTTTTATCCTTTGTGAAGCGCAATACCGTAAACAGCACCGGGGAAATGGAAAGTATTTTTTGCGGTGCATTGGGATGAAAAACCTTTTCCTTGATTCGGATGCGAATCAGTTTTGTTAAGCGTCGTGATACCATAGATTCTCTGGAATCCGGATTTTCCAGGCGTTTGAGCAATTCATTTTTATCAATATTTTTTCGGTTAATACTACGGGTTTGTTTCTCCTGGATGACCAACTCCGCATCATTTTTAGAACCCAGTAATCCATGCAGGTAGATGCCGGGCACACCCATCAGCACCAGCGCGGTCGCCCGTGAAGCGATATAGCGGTCCACCTGAAGGGTAAGCGCTTCATCGGCATCTTCATTATTAATAGCTGACCACCAGGTAATATTCATTTCATAAGGACTTACCGATCCGTCCCCATCGTCCTTGTATGAGATATAACCGCCGTTTTCCAAAACCTTCAGAGCCATCATTTCAATTTCCTGATCGCTCAGTATTCCCTTTGCCGCCATCACCCCAATGCCATCATGCGAATCCAGAAAATTAAAATAGGTCGCCTGGTTAGAAACTTTCTTTAAGCCGGACGCCCAGGTTGTTAATTTTATCGAATCTCCGGTCTGAAAGGAATGCAGCACAAGCGGCGGAAGGGCAAAATTGTACACCATTTGCGCTTCATCGAAGCCGTTGCCAAAATAACGTACATTATCTTCATGCGCTACATTGGTCTCGGTTATCAATGCGGTTTGCGGAGCGGCGGCATTTAATACGGCACGGAAAAGGCGGATAATTTCATGGGTTTGTTCCAGATGTACACAGCTTGTTCCCAGTTCTTCCCAGAGGTAGGTTACCGCATCCAACCGCAGCAGGTCGGCCCCCCGACGCACATAGGTTAGCATAATTTCAATCATTTTTAATAAAACACGCGGATTATGAAAATTCAGATCGATTTGATCCGGGCTGAAGGTGGTCCAGACCATACGTTTGCCGCTGAGCGTACAAAAGCTGCTGAGTAATTCCGAAGTACGCGGACGGACAATCAGTTTAAGGTGATCTGCGGACAATTTATTCTTTGTGGAGAAAACAGTAAAAAAATCGGTATAATCCGGATTCTGGTTCAGAAATTCCTGGAACCAGCGGCTCTTGGATGAAACGTGATTAAATACCCCGTCGAACATGAGTTTAAAACCGGATTTTAATTCAAGCAGATCTTGCCAGTTTCCCAGATTGGGATCCACCTCTTCAAAATCCATAACCGCAAAACCACGGTCTGATGAATAGGGAAAAAACGGCAAAATATGGATGGTGTTAAAAACCCCGTGTAAATATTTAACGAGAAGTTCCTGCATAATTTTTAATGGTTTTTCACCGGCGTGGCGCACCAAATCGCCATAGGTAATTAAAATAATATCTTTCTCTGAAAAACGATCCTGTGCACGAAATTTTTTTTCACGATCAATCATCTGCGGGGTTTTATGGGCATAATAGACCTTAATCAACCGTTCTAATTCTTTGTAGCAGGAAGCACCGCATTTAGCACCATATAAAAACTTGAGATGGCTTTTTATCTGTTTTTTTAATGGAGCCGGAATCTGATAGCGGGGCCGGGTATAATCGGGCTTTAATAAGTGGTCGCGCCTTCTATCATTGGTATTAAATTGTTCAACTTCAGGCATGGATTATCCCTCAAAACTGGCTACTGCCTGTTCGGGTGTATCGAAAAGCTTAATAATCTGATTAATATGGGTAAGCTCTAAAAGATTCATCACATAGTCCTCAACCGAAGCGAGGCGAATGTCGCCATTATTAGAACGGGTTTGAGCGATTTTAGAAACAATGGCGCCTAAACCGCTGGAATCTAGATATTCTGTTCCAGCCAGATTTATAACAATATTATAACGTCCGTCATCAACACAGTCTTTAAGCAGTTTTTTTAATTGATCGGAATTTTCTGTGGTCAGCCGACTGGGTGTTGAAATAATGAAAACTTTTCCATCTGCACTTTCTACTGTTTTAAAATCCATACAAACCTCATAATTTAACCACTGCCTAATTGTTTTCGGCGAATTTTGTCCGCTCTTTAAAAATCTTTCGCCACAGATAGCTCAGCGCCCCGCTTCGGCCAACCATCAGCGCAGCTGCTGCCGCAGATACCGCGCTTAAAAAAGAATGAAAAATGAGAAGATACATCACAAAAACAACCAGTAAAACCTCGATGGAAGTAGCCGTTGTAATGGGACTCGTGCGCCGCTGAACGACTAAAACGGCGCGTTGAAAAGAAATCCATACCGAAAATGCCGGCATTAAAATGAGAATCTGCACCGGCAGAAAGGTAAACACTGCAAGGGATTCTTTTAACCCGCTCACACCAATCATCCA
>JANTFQ010000229.1 GCA_024763405.1 Calditrichaceae bacterium | reverse complement strand
GAATATGGGGTACTAGTTCTAATGATTTATACATAGTTGGAACCAATGGTAGTATTTCTCATTACGACGGCCAAAGCTGGCAGCGGTTGGAAAGCGGTACGGATATTGACTTAACAGATGTCTGGGGGAACCCGGACGGCAGTGTAGTCTGGGTCTGCGGATATACGGATTTCGGTAGTACTATTCTACTAAAAATTACAAATATAATCGTTGAAACTGTTTATTTTGAAAATCCTTATTTCAGAACAGCTCGTGCGGATTCTCTTTCCGGGCTGCTAACTTCCGTTTGGACAAATGAAGCAGATTCTGTTTATGTAATGACCTCACGCGGTATGTATAAAATGTATAAAGACGATCAGGGCAAAGCGCAGCATTCCTGGTATGACACTAATCCGGTAAATGGTTTCCCCCGCCGCATACGCGGCATAGCAAAAAATGACATTTTTACTGTTGGCGAGTTCAATACCATTGTGCATTACAACGGTTCCACCTGGTATAAATACCCGGAATTAACCGGGCGGGCTAATTGGCGAAGTGTTGATTTGCAGGATGATTTTGTTATTGCTGTCGGCCCTGATTATCAAACCAGCCGGGCTGTAATTGCGATAGGCATAAAATAAATTCGTTCCGAACCCGTCATTGCGAATCCTGAACATCCGGAAGAAGTAATCCCCTAAAAAAATTACAAAAACAGTTGGTATTTCATCCGCACATCCGCAATCCGGCGGATTGTGTTACGTCTCTGTGTGGCAAACAAACGAATCTGTCACTGCGAATGAGGCAAAGCTGGGGGAAGCAATTCACTGCCATTCCGCAAGAGATCCGTTCGCTTGTTCCTCGCCATTGATGACGCGGTATTTAAGTTCGCCAATCTCTGCTCGTTAATCTTCAATCGTTAATCTATTGTATTGTCCACTCTGTGCCCCTTGGCGAAAGTTTGCATTTAGTCCTTTATAAATTTTCTTCAACGGAAATGGATAAAAAAAAAGAGACTGTCCTTTTCAGAACAGTCTCTTTCGTAAAACCCCATCAATTATGTATCACTTTTTAACGTACCAGCAGCATCTTTTTTACCATGATTTGATTGCCGCTCTTTAGCTGATAAAAATAAATGCCGCTGCTAACTGTATTCTGTAGGGCATTTCTGCCGTCCCAGACGACCCGGTGGTTCCCGGCCGTCACGCGCTTGTTAATCAGCGAACGCACTTTCTGTCCCAGCATATTATAAATGGTTAAAGAAATATCAGAAGCGCGGTTCAGGTTAAAGCGAATGGTCGTACTGGGATTAAAGGGATTGGGAAAATTCTGTTCCAGCGTAAAATTTTGTGCCAACGCCGGAGTTGTTCTACGGATTGAGGTAACGGAAATACCGCCGCCGCGCACACAGCGCACGAGGGCCGTACCCGGTTCGGACACTCCTGCTTTTTTAAGCAGGGGATGGATATTTCCGGCGAGATAGTTGTTTAATGAATCGTATCCGTTAAAATCCACGGTCCAGGCCCGTGCGGGATTGGCCGCATCCGTTGTACTGCTCCAGTAGGATTCGGTACCGCTGACACCATTTTTGGATGGAGATTCAGGATAGTACTGTGCCAGTTTATACAACTCGCGCACATTGGGCAGACGCCAGTCGGAAAAGCCGCCATCGTTTAATGTTTCGGCATAATGCAGCGCTTCCTGCCAGGTAAGCTGAGCGGCGCCGGCATTCTTCTGCCAGGTCAATCCGCTGGCGGAATCAATTAGTACGTTTCCGTCATCGGTAATTCCCAGTGAATCCATATAAAACGGTCCGCGCACGCAGCGCACATAAAGGGCAGCGCCGGAATCGGTAAATGCGGTCTGCCCGCTGCCGAAATTGAGCGCAATGGGACGCCCGTCTGTCTGATCGGCCCGGGAATTGCTCCAGTATACCAGAGATGCGCCATCGCCGGGCAGTTCCGAAAAATAAGCAGTGTCGATCATCACCTGTGTTTGACCATACTGAACCAGCGTTACCAGTTCTTCCAGAGTAGGCAGACGCCAGTCATTCTTTCCATCCAGGGTTAAGGTGTCGGCGTAATGCAGAGCATCCTGTAAATTACGCATTTGCCGGTCTTCGTCTTCCTGCCAGGTCAGCCCTGTATTCATATCGAGAATCGTGCCGTTTTTATAATTCCGGTAGGTTGACTGATAGCCTTTGTACATGGCATCCTGCCCGTAAAAAGGCTCGTTTTCACCGGGATGTAAAATCGGGGATGTATTATCAAAATAACTCTCCTGGCCGCTGTCGACGATGGGATAAAGATAAGGCGGTGTGTAAAATTCAAGCGCAGCGCCCGGTGTTAAATCCCGTCCGGCCAAACCGGCAAAATCCGGGGCAAAACGGTAGGCCCGAAAAACAGCATTTCCTGCAGTTGAAGTGGATTCGCCCTGAATGATCGGTCCGTAGATGCCGATAGGATTGATGTAATTCCACACGGTTTCACCTGTACTGCTTACTTCGAAAAAATTACCCGTAGGACCGGAACAAATGAGCGTATTCCCATTGGGCTGACGCTGTGCGCCGGAAATATTTTTAGCGAAGAAATCCTGGGGATTTTCCGCACTGTATGTCCAGGACAAATTTCCAGGCCCGTAAAGGGAATCCGAAAAAATATAATTTCCGCTCTCGTCCATGGGAGGCGCTATTTCATCGATGGAGCTGTAACTGATGTCCGAGCGGTTACGACCATTATTGAAAATCATAATATGCCCTTCGCCGTCAAGACCCGCTGCAATCCAATGCGAATTATGTTGCCCAAAGAGTACATGGTCGTCTTCACTGCCGGTACGGTAGACCAAAGGATTTCCCCAGCGGTACAGTAAATCACCGCCTTTGCCGGAATTTCCGCCGCTGTGTCCGGCGGCTTCTGCCGTGGTCGTACTGTGATCGATAATATAAATTTCATCGGTGTTGTGCGAACTGACTAATATCTGATCCAGTTGCGGATTGTAGTCGATGGCGTTAAAATGCGTCCAGTCGGCATTGGCCCGGGCCGGTGTTTTTACAAAATTAAGGTCCAGCAGTTCCGGGTGTGCTTTCACGTTTCCGTAGTTTGCTTTGGTGGAGTCGAAATCCTGGACCAGGTGATCCCAGAAATGCCATTCCCATACAATATGTCCGCTGTCCGCGGAAACTTGCTGCACTTCGATAATCGCATCCGGCCAGAGTTCGTTTTGTTTTAGCAGGCTGGAATCCCGTCCGGCGGCAATCGCTTCTTCTTTGGATTTATATTCCCAGGCTATCAGCAGAACATTGCCGTTTGGCAGCATTCTGATGTCGTGATGCTGACGGTGTTGGCTACCGGCATAAAAATAGCGCCAAAGCAGATTATTATCCCAGTCAAATAATTCGAAACCACCGCCTTTTCCGCCATTATTAAAGTTCTCAGTATCACTTATCTGTAATGCGCGTAAAAGATTTCCGTTTTCCAGCAGATAGGCGGTCATAGCCGGCGGATATTTGCTTTTCCAGGAATGAACAACCAACCCGTCGTTATCTATTAAATAGGTTTCGGAAGAGCGCATGGGGGCAAACAAAGTATAGCCTTCTTGGGCAGAGGTCGTATTCAGGAATAGACCAACCGTTTGTTCCTGCGCGTAAACCGGGAAAGAACATAAAAATGAAATTAGAATGAGCACAGCTTTTTTCATAAAGACTCCGGATAAGATAGAAGGACGGATGAATCTACAACTATTTGCTATATATCTCAACGGAATCTATACAATTTTTAATTCCTGGTATTTTATATTTCATACCAAGAGTGTCCGGTTAAAAGAGTAAATGCTCTGATTTGTTGAAAGTTCTAAATATTAACCCTCCCCTCCTGCCAGCCGGCGGATTTCCTCTCCCTTCAAAAACAGGCTGTTTCAGATTCTATCTAATGGCGCTAAAGCCCTAAAAAGGAGAATGGAGGGTTTCATTACCCCGACTTACCGCGCAAGCGGCCCCTTTCGGGGAAAGTCGGGGCTATTCATAGGGAAAATAAGCGGTTAGGTGACATGAATAGCCCCGTGCTTTAGCACGGGGAATGTCGCAATCCTACAAATATATGGGGCTTTAGCCCCCATTTAAACTATTCTGCAACACCCTGAAAAAAAAGGGAGGGAATTTAGCCGAAGGCGAGGGGTGGGTTTGTACAGATTGAATTTGAAGTCTCAAAAAACGAATAGGACTCTAACCCCTTGTAATTTATAAGACTATTTGTATCTAACTAAAATTAAACTGAACACTAATGATTTCATACAGTAAAAAAGAATTCCATCCCTTTGAGGGATGGAATCGATAGAAGCACAGCAAATGCAAGGAGAGAAGGTAAATGATATTTTTTGGCAATAAACGGACTATTTATCTTCTGCTTTTAACAGCAGGCCGCTTAAACGCAGTAAATTAATTTCGGCGATCTTGGCCTGGAATTTTGCCTGGGAGAGATTGTATTTTACCCGAATCAGGTTTAGCTGTGCTTCGCGAAACTGCGTATTCGTTAAACGTCCCAGTTCAAATAGCTCTTT
>JANTFQ010000228.1 GCA_024763405.1 Calditrichaceae bacterium | reverse complement strand
AAACTTATTTTTTGTCATTCTGAACTCCGATTCATCGGGGTGAAGAATCCCCCGATTAGCGTTCAGGATAAACTCCGTGAAGAATCCCCTCCGGGAAGTCCCGGATCCTTTCGGATGGGGGATTCCTCGTTGTCCAGCTCTGCGGGTCGCATCGGAAGGACGGAGTGGATAGGGATTCTTCTTTGCTTCGCTCAGGGAGACCTTCCAGGCTTTAAAGACCTGGAAGGTTTGTTGTAATCAAAACACTCCTTTCAAAATGGCCACTACATCATTTAAATTATCTTTGAGTACATAAGCTGCCACGTTTAATCGTTTTGCTTCTTCCCGGTACTCCGGATCGTCATAGGCGGTTACTATCATAATTTTTGCATGCGGATTTAAGTCCAAAATTGCTTTTGTCGCAGTAAGGCCGTTTAGTGGTTCCATACGGATGTCCATCAGTACCCAGTCTGGTTTGAATTTTATATATTTAGCAATGGCTTCACTAACATACGCGCTTTCATATATATTTTTCAGTTCAGGCAATTGATTTTTAAGCAGGGCAGAAAGCATCCTGCGCATTTTCTCGCAGTCATCAACGATCATAACATCCATAAAACCGCCGTCATATTGTAAGAGGGTGAATTGGGTAAATTTTTCTTTTAAAGACTGTTATTATTTTAAATAATATATTTTGCAAGTAAATAAGGGGAAGTACTCAATGAAGGGGGAGCGGGGGTGCTTAATTTTGTGAGTAGAAGTACTTATATCAATATTGTCATTCCGACCAGCGGGAGGAATCCCCTTTGGAAATGCCGGAGCCTATCGGCCGGGGGATTCTTCGTCAAGTTCCTTCGCAAGCTCAGGACATGCCTCAGAATGACGGGCAACGGACCGCTGAACGCTGCCAATCGATTGCCGAAAGCTATAACAGCGATTTGTTTTTTAGTGCGAATTCCAGCAATTTGTTGGGGCCGTGCAAGTCCAACTTATGACAGATATTATTGCGGTGGTTCTGTACGGTGCGCACGCTGATAAAAAGTTCTTCCGCGATTTGTTTGCTGGTTTTGTTGTGGGAAATGAGTTTTAAAACCTGTATTTCTGTCGAGGTTAGATTATCAAACACAGATGTTTTTTTAAGGGTGGTGTTTTGTTTAAGCAAATATTCTGAAATGGTCGGGCAAATATAGTGGCGCCCGTCGGCAACGGTTTTTAAACAGGATATAAGTTCGTCCACCGCGTTGTCCTTAAGCAGGTAACCTTTGACCCCTAAATCCATAGCGGCGTTAAAATATTCTTCGTCACGGTACATGGTGAGGATGATAAATTGGGTTGTTTGATTTTTATCTTTTATTTCCCGGATGATATCCAGGCCGTTTTTACCGGGCATAGAAATGTCGAGAATAGCCAGGTCAGGGCGCTCCTCTGTAATTAAGCGGGCAGCTTCGATTCCTTCTTTAGCGCGGGCAATAATTTTAAAGGTATTATCCTGTTCAATAATTTTAATCAGACCTTCCCGAATCACCGGGTGGTCGTCGGCGATAAGGATAGTGGTTTGTTTGTTTTCAGATGGTTTCATTTTAATTTTCCTATAAGTGTCATTCGGAGTCCTTCGTTTGTCATTCTGACCCCGAGACCTCGGGGGAAGAATCCCCCGATTAGCGCTCAGGATATACTCCGTGAAGAATCCCCTTTACTTTGCTGTCTTTCTGACTGGAAGGAAGAAACCCACCAGGAAAGTCTTAAACCATCGGACAGAGGATTCTTCAATCGGCTGAAGCCGGTCTCAGAATGACAGTGTCTATCGGATATACTACTCCCAATTTTTAGCTAAATCTTTCCATTCAGGATTTTGATTTTCTATCAGAGTAATTTTTTTCTTTCTCAACCAGCCTTTTAACTGTTTCTCTCTTCTAATTGCTTCGTTGATATCTTCGAAATGTTCAAAGTAAACCAATTTATTTATATTATATTTAAACGTAAACCCCTTTAATGTTTTATTCTTATGCTCGTAAACGCGCCGTTGTAAGTTATTAGTAACACCGGTATATAAAACTGTATTGTGCTTGTTAGTCATAATATAAACAAAATAGTATTTTTCCATAAGGATATTGATTTCCTTTTTAACGGGAAGGGATTCTTCGTCACACTGTTCCTCAGAATGACATTGCCCGCTGGACGGAGGATTCATCCTCTCTTTGTTCGTCAGAATGACAGGGGTATTCGTAATTCCATCTTTGTCCCTTTGCCCGGATGTGAATTCATCCTGAGTATCCCGCCAATTAACCGCGCCCGTTCCTGCATATTGGCTAAACCAAAACCAATTTTATCATGATTTTCTGCCTGCGCCTGTTTCAGGTTAAACCCTTTGCCGTTATCCTGAATAATGGTGTAAAGATATTTTCGATTCTTTTCAATCCTAATTTCTACTTTATCAGCCTGCGCGTGTTTTACGATATTATTCAGCGCTTCCTGAATGATGCGATAAAAATGAATTTGCTTTTCTTTGGAAAGCATTTTCTCCACTTCATCCAGTTCATATTCAATTTTGATTCCTGAAGCTTTGCTTACTTTATTTATTACCGATTCCAGCGCTTTGTTCAGGCCCAGCCGTTCTAATAAATGCGGATGCAGATTCTGTGAAATCTCGCGCACTTCATTAATGGATTCTTTTACACCGGACAGAATAGTTTTTACTTTTTCTTTAAGAGCGCTATCTTCCTGTGAAAGTTGCTGTATTTCATTATTTACAATCAGCAGATTCTGCCCAAGACTGTCGTGCAGACCGGAGGCGATGCGTTTGCGTTCCGCCTCCTGGCTTTGGATAAGCTGACGGGAAAACTCCCTTTGCCGCTGTCGGTCGCGGCGTAAATGAAGCACGCGCAATCGATGTAAGGTTAAAATAAATGCAACAAATAGAAAAAACAATATACTGCGGAACCACCAGGTGGCGTACCACGGGGGCAGGATGATGATTTTTAGCGAAACGCCTTTTTCGTTCCACAGCCCATCATTATTGGAACCCTTAGCCCGGAATGTGTAAGCACCCGGTTCGAGATTATTGTAATGGGCTTCATGAGAATTGCCGCAATAAACCCAATTTTTATCCAATTCTTCTACCATATATGCGTATTGATTTTTATCCGGGCAGGAGTAATCCAAAGCAGCAAACTGAAACGAAAGATGGTTTTGCTTATGAGATAAGATAACCTTTTGTGTATAAACGATGGACTTCAAAAGAACTGAAGTATTTTGTTCTGAAGTAGCGTCCGGATTCTTCTCGGTTTTTAATGCCCGCGGTTGATAGATAGGAACTTCCCGGTTAGATATTTTAAGCCCCGTGAGCGCTACCGCGGGGATATGCGTATTTTCTTTAATGTGATCTGCAGAAAAAACCAACAATCCATTCGTGCCCCCGAACATCAGTTCTCCGCTTGTTCTGTTTTTGGAAGCAGCTCCCCAAAAAAATCCGCCTGCCGGCACGCCGTCGCTTTCATCATATTGTTTGAATTGCTGCGTATACGGGTTATATTTCAAAATTCCTTTGCTCCCGCTCATCCACAAATTGCGATGCGCATCTTCTAAAATGCTCATTACAATATATCCGTCTTTTTCCTTAAAATTTATAAACTCAATATCAGATCCTTCTTCAGGCGCAATTAGCGATAGCCCTTTTTTCGTACCGATCCAAAGCTTGCCGGCCCTGTTCTGATAAATGGAATAGACTGTATTGCTTAACAAACTTGAAGTATCTTCAGGCAAATGTTTATACGTTTTAAAACGGTTTTTCTCTTTGTTGTTACAATCAAGCAGAACCAGTCCGCCGCCGGCCGTTCCAAACCATAAGCGGCCGTATGAATCCTTCTTAATTACAAATACGCCATGACACTTTGGGAAGGACGATGAATCCCTGGCAGAGTACTTATAGTGTTTAAAAGAATTGTTTGCAGGGTCATAACGGTTTAAAATGCCGGTAAATGTTCCAATCCACAAATATCCGGATTTATCTTCGTAAATAGAATAGACAGAATTATGCCCCAGGCTATTGGAATCGTTAGGATTATGATAGAAATGCATAATAGAATTATGCCGGCGATTCAGTTTATCCAATCCATTATCCGTTCCAATCCAGATATTTCCGTTTGAATCTTCATACAGCGTATGGATATTATTGCTTGAGAGATGATTAACCTTGGGCGTACCTTCCGAAAGGTATCTCCATTTATGGGTTTTCCTGTTGAAAAAATTCACGCCACCGCCCCAGGTTCCGATCCATAAATTATTGTTGTTGTCATTTAAAATTGTTTTAACGTAGTTGTGATTTATACCGTCCGAATTTGAGAGCTGCCTTTTATAAATTTTAAACGGCTTCCTTTTAAGATCAATTTTATTTACTCCGGTAACTGTTCCGATCCATACAATATCCGTTTTATCTTTATAGAGCGATAAAACAATATCGCTGTTCAAACTATTATTAATATCCGGATTATGGGTAAGAAGAAAATGCGTTAATGCTTTGCCGGATTCCTTTTTAATCAGATAAAGCCCTTTAT
>JANTFQ010000227.1 GCA_024763405.1 Calditrichaceae bacterium | reverse complement strand
GCTGCACCCGGCGCTGCCGTTACGGCATGAGTAAAGGGATCAAATTGTAAAATATTGGAAATACCAGGCCAGGAAACGGTTGGTTGGGCAAAGGTCTCAACACCAAGTTGTCCTGCAATTAAATTCGGAAAGCTGAAGACCTGATGATCCTCAACCAGGCTTCCGGATTGTACCCCTGCTGTGAGGCTGTTACCGAGGGCCACATAACGTGCAATGGTGTGTGTGCCCAGGTCACTTTGGGTGCTTGTCGCACTTGGCTCATCCAGCTTACAACCGGTGAGCGCAAAAAACAGCGGTAAAAAAATTATTAAAAACAATTTAAAAAATTTCATATCGGGATTCTCCTAATTTCTGAAATTAAAACGAATAACCTACAGTTAAACCAAAGAGATTTGCGACTGCATTATAGGTACCGTTAAATGGATACGACTGGCCGTTTACTTCTAATTCAGAATTGTCGATTTTGCGTTCATCCTGATTTAAAAACATCGCAAATGCGTCAAATGTATAATTATCAATTTTATAACCAACGCCTAAAGAGTAAAGTGTACGATCGCCTTCGGGAAGGGATGGCTCTAAATATTTATCCGGTACGGCATGATAATCGCGCATTGCACCGGCACGGAAAGCGAGTTCTTTATTCAAACGGTATTCAACTCCCAGTCGCAGACTGTAAGTATCCTGATAATTTTTTTCTGCAATTGTTTGGCTGGAACCGGCAACCGGATCTTCAAAATTTACAACCAACTTATCGTATGAACTCCAGCCCAATTTTACATAATCCGCTTCCAGAGTAAAATTATCGGTCAGATCAAAGGCGGCTCCGAAACCCATTAAATCCGGCAGCGTTAAAGCCGAACGGCCTGTTGTGTTTGGAAAAAGAACCGCTAAATAGGCATTCGATGCTTCATTTTGCAAATCCGGACGTGTAAAGGTTGCTTTTCCATCATTAAATTTTAATTCGGCATTGGTTCTGTATACAAAACCCATGGTCATACGTTCGAACGGTTTGTACTGTACACCAATATTGAAACCTAAACCATAACCGGAAGCGACCAGTTTTGATTCTACATAAGTATCCAGTACATACGTGGCATAAATACTTTTTTCCAGCGTAACGGTTCCGTACACATAACTTAAACCAATCGAAACCGATAAATTATCGGTAACCTTCCCGGCAATAACCGGATTTAAAGTAAAGGTCTGAACATCGGAAGTTGTTGCCAGTTCACGGCCGGCCCAGTCACCAGGCCATTTTGAACCAAGTCCAAACATGGTATAAAAACCAAAACCCAGTGTTAGTTTTTCATTCAGTTTGTAAGCCGCATATAAATGTGTAGGAGGGAATACCTGTTTTTCAGCAGACGTATATAAATTTTCATCGAGATTCGTTGGGCCTAAGAATGAAGCGGAAGGCATGATAATGGTGGTTCCCAATGCCACCTGATTACTTGTTAAAGAAGTAAGACCGGCCGGATTAAAAAATAATGCCGACACATCATTTGCCTGGGCAATAAAAGCGCCCGACATTGCTGTTGCTTTTGCGCCCTGCTCATAAATGGAAAAACCCGATCCAAATACGAGCGAAACGGAAAAAACAAGCCCTAAAATTATTCCTGTGAACTTTTTGAGCATAATGCCTCCTTTAAATGAAGTTTAACAACTAAAAACTATTAGAGTGAGCGGATCGCTGAAATAATGTTGAGAAAGCTAAACGATTTTATAATTAAAGTCAAATATGTGCCCCATTCTAATTGCTCTTATTTTGCATTTGCCGGATCTCCTGAAAAAACATCAGATGGTATTTTACAGCGTTTGTCCAATATAGCCAACTATGTCCCCCAGGACGTTCAATATAGGTATGAGAGATTTTGGTTTTTAACATCTTTTTATGCAGGGCTCTGTTTATCCCGATAAAAGGGTCGTCCACCCCACAGTCGAGTAACCATGCAAGGTTAGCCTCTTTCATTTGCCTAAGCATATTGACAATGGAGTTTTCTTCCCAACGCCGGGGGTATCTTTTATAAGTTCCTATTTTCTGGGCAATTTCCCAACGTTTTGTGGAATATTCCAGGTCCACTACGCCGCTCATGCTGCCAGCGGCAGAAAATAAATCCGGATGCCGGATGGCGAGATACAGGGCACCGTGACCGCCCATACTTAAACCGCTGATGGCCCTTCCTTCTTTTAAATCAATAACCGCGAAGTGGTGATTAACATACGGAATCACTTCCTTTATAATATGGGTTTCATATTGACTATCTTTTTGAAGCGGACTGTCTAAATACCAGCTGTTATAGGAACCTTCCGGACAAACAATGAATACCTGGAATTGTTCGGACAAGGCTTCTAAATCCATGTGTTTTGACCAATCCAGATACCCGCCGCTGTAACCATGCAGCAGGTAAACAGCCGGCAGAGGATGTTCTGCAGAGGCGGCGTCCGGAATGACAATCAAAGCATTTAGATTTTTCTGCATCGATTTGCTAAAAATATGCAGGGTGTCCGTTTTTGCCGCGTAAACGGTTAAAGCCGCAATAAACAGAATTAGAATCGTTTTTTTCATACTTCCCCTTCTGATATGCGATTCAGCGCATTAAAATCATTTTACGGATTTTTTCGAAACGCCCGCTGTTTCCGTTTGCCGTCAGGCGATAAAAATAGACTCCGCTGCTTAAATCGCGGGAATTGAAAACAGCCTTATGACTTCCCGAATGCTGTTCCCTGTCAACAAGGGTAGATACCATTTGGCCGGAAGCATTAAAAACAACCAGCCGCACATGGCTGTTCGATGAAAGCTGATAGCGGATAACGGTAGATGGATTGAATGGGTTGGGATAATTTTGACTTAATTCAAACGCTTCGGCTATGGGTGGATTTCCGATAAGACTGGTACCGTTTTTTACCTGTATGGTCACCGGAATTTCCACCAGACTTTCGTCGGGATCGTTACTGGTAAGCTGAATTGTGGTCGTGAATGTCCCCTCAACCGCCTGGGAAGTAAATTCAACCATAAGATATGCGTACTGCTCCGTCGTTAACGTCATGCTGGTTTGATCTACCGTAAAATCAGGATTGGTCGATTGAATGGAACTCACCTCCAGTGTTTGATTTCCGGTATTGATTACCGCAATCGCGTAAGTTGCCTTGGTGGTAAAAGGGATTTCACCCATATCCACACTCAGGGGAGCTACGGCTATTTCCGGTTCTTCTGTTAAGGCTTCGCCCGAAACCGACGGCATGCGTGATGCAAATTCCGGATAATCGATAAAGGGATTACGGTTGTGCTGCCAGTTTGCATCAATTCTGTCATTCCTGCGGCGTTCCCAGTTGTTCACCGGGTCCTGTTGATGCCATTGGTAAAGGGTGGATTGTTTCCCGAAAAGCGGTTCCTTGGAACTTGTTGAAGGTGTATAATCTACCAATTCCAAATCATAGGAAGTATCATCCCCTTCATAGCGCACCACCATATAATACATCATACGGGCCACATCGCCTTTTACTTCATCACGGGGTTCCCAGGAATCACCGTCATACCGGCATTCGGTCGGCCCGTCATCATCCGTGTATAATGTACCGCCGTTATCAAAATCCAGGCTGCCGCGTTTGCTGTTTACCGTTACATCGGCAGGCCGGAGATGGTGTATATCCGTACCGGCCGGAGCGCTGGTTCCAAAATCTCCGTGTGATTTTGCCCAGACATGCTCCCGGTTCCAGCCATATTTATCACCCGTATTTTGATCACTCTTTTTGTAAGACCAGCCGGTATACAGCAAAATGACGTTGTTCGGATTATCAGGATCTTCATCCGTATTTTTTAAGGCATCCCAAACGCCGCTGTAAGAAAGTTCTGTGTGGTTATCAATAATGCCATGCAAAGCCGCTTTTAAATCTGCTCCCCAAAGATTTTGGGTGCTGCTGTAATAACTGTTTTCATAATACGCTTCGGCGGATGCTTCTATGATTAGCGGATGTATTCCTTTATCCAGATTTATTTGTAAAAAATCGGTGAAATTTACATTTTGGCTGCTTTCAAAATCAATATTAAAACTCTGAATGCCTTTGGCGGGGATTTCCATTGCCGATAAATCGGTTGAAAATTCGCTCTCCTCGAAAACCGCAGATAGAATGTTTACTGGTTCATCCAGATTATTCTGTAGTGTCAGAGACACACTGTGCTGCTGGCCGCAGAGGACCTGTCCAAAACTTACCACCGTATCGGAGACGGTAACCGCCTGCCAGTTTCCCTGGGCGCTCAGTTGTCCCAGCAGAAAAAATAAAAACACGAAACTTCGTTTATACATCTTGTTCATCCTTTTTCGTTATTAAAATGATTATATCCAGCGCTCCCCCTGAAGCGAATTCTTTTATAATTGTATAGGGATAGAGCGCTCCTCCATATGCAAGCTGTTCTACAATAATTTCCCGGATCGAAAGACGGCGTTCATTAATTTTAAAAGTTGGCAGAATCAGGCAAATTTTTACACCCTCTTCCATAGTTTGCGCCGCTTGCTGCAGGAAACGGTCCACCTG
>JANTFQ010000226.1 GCA_024763405.1 Calditrichaceae bacterium | reverse complement strand
GCTCCCGAAGCGGGCAGCGAACGTCTGCGCAGAGTGATTAATAAAAACATTTCTTCGGAAGATTTGTTTAATTCGGTGCATATCGCACTGGATAACGGATGGAAACTTTTAAAATTTTATTTTATGATTGGACTGCCAACAGAAACAGAGGAGGATGTAGAAGCCATCGCCGATCTCATTGACGAGGTTGTGAAAATAAGCAATCAATACGGACGAATTCGATTTAATATTTCGGTCTCGCCGTTTTCGCCGAAACCACATACACCGTTTCAATGGGAAAAGCAGGATACAAGTGAAGAATTTCTTAGTAAAATTTCAATTTTAAGGCAACGATTTTCAAGATACCGCCAGGTAAAAATGAATTGGCGGGATCCTAAAGTTTCATTGCTCGAATGCGTTTTAGGCCGCTCCGACCGCCGTATGGCTAAAGTAATTTATGAAGCCTGGAAAAACGGCGCCAAATTTGACGGCTGGTCCGAATATTTTAATATGGATATTTGGCAGGATGCGGCTCAAAAAAACAATCTTTCCTTCGAATGGTTTGCCCGGGAACTGGATACGGAAAGTCCGCTTCCCTGGGATCATATCGATAAGGGAATCAGTAAAAAATTTCTGTCCCGCGACCGGGATGAAGCCTTTAATGAACAGACAAAACCAGACTGTAAACAAGGCAGTTGTTATGGCTGTGGTATTCAGCGTAAAAACAGTTATGCCGAATATGCCACTTGCTATCTGCCGCATAAAGCGCCACAGGAAAAAGAAAAGGCAGCGGATTGGACCGATGTAAAGCCGGAGACGCAGGAAGCAAAACCGGAACCAATACCGATGCGGGTACGCATGCAGTTTCAGAAAAAAAGCTATGCCCGCTATTTATCGCAGCTGGATTTAGTGCGCTTATTCGAACGCGCATCCAAACAGGCCGGTATTCCGCTTTTGTACAGTCAGGGATTTAATCCACATCCCAAGGTTTCGTTTGCGCCACCCCTTTCATTGGGCTACACCAGTGACGCCGAGTTTATGGATATGGAAATGGACGCCGCCTTTGACGCAGCGGCGATTCCGGATCGGCTCAATCCTTATTTGCCGGAAGGTCTGAATATCACCGATTTCAAAATAATCCGTAAAAAAGTGGCTTCGCTCGCAGCTGCCATAAACAGCAACGAATACGAGGTAGATTTAAGTGATTCAGGCGCAGCAGCAGCCTTTGACGCGGCTCTCGAAAAGATACTAACGGCTGAAGAAATTCCGGTTGAACGCAGAGTTAAAGGAAAATATAAACGGATCAATATCCGCCCGTTTATCGATTCGCTGAAGCGACAGGATCAGATCCTGCAAATAAAAACCCGCAGCATCGAGCATCGCACGGTACGCATCCGTGAAATATTACAACAGCTATTCAGCAGCCAGCAGTTGGAGACGCAGCAATTGCACGTGCACCGACGCCGGCAGCTTATCAAAATTGAAAAAGAAGAAGTTACACCCTTAGAAATTCTTAAATAGAAATCTATCCAAATTCTATTTGATTATTCAAATAAATTCCGTCGGGAAATAGGCCGAATTGGAATGATTGAATTTGAATCATTAAAAAATATTTTCACTTGTAAGTACGCTTTTTTTAAGACATCCTTTTAATTCCCTCTGTTTCCTTCCGGCAGTCTAAAGGAAGGATTATTACAAACATGACAAAAGAAATTATTATCAACGCCACCAACGAAGAAACACGGATCGCTATTATGGAAGATTCGAATTTGGTGGAACTCTTTGTGGAACGCCCTGAATACGAACGTATGGTCGGCGATATCTACAAAGGAAAAGTGAGCCGGGTACTTCCCGGAATGCAGGCGGTGTTTATCGACATTGGCCTGGAACAAAATGCGTTTCTGCATTTTTCCGATGTATCCGCATCGTATCAGGATTATTTTATTGATTACGAAGAAGAGGAATCGGTTGCTGAAAGCAGACCAAGGCGTAAACGAGCAGACGATTTTAACGTTGCCAAAAACCTGAAAAAAGGCCAGGATATTCTGGTTCAGATTATCAAGGAGCCCATCAACACCAAGGGCTGCCGGGTAACCACCGAACTCTCGCTGCCCGGACGCTTTATGGTGCTCATTCCGGGTAAACGGGATATCGGTATTTCCCGAAAAATCGCCGATCAAAAAGAGCGCCGCCGTCTAAAAACGCTGGCCAGGCAGATTATTCCGGACCATTTCGGGGTTATCATCCGCACCGTTGCCGAAAACAAACAGGAACGGGAACTTAGCAAAGATTTAAAAAAACTGATGAGCGAGTGGAAGAAAATTGAGAACGAAATAAAAAGCAAAGAAGCCCCTGCCCTGGTTTTTAAAGATATGGCCATGGCTTCCAGCATTATCCGCGATTTATTTACAGGTGATGTGGATAGTGTGGTTGTGGATTCGCGTAAATTAATGCGGGAAATCGTCTCTTATGTAAAATATGTGGCGCCGCATTTATCCCATAAAGTTTCGTACTACAAAGACAAACTGTCCATTTTCGATCATTATGGGATCGAGCCGGAAATTGAAAAACTCAGCCATTCCAAGGTGTGGCTTAAAAATGGCGGTTCACTGATAATCGAGCCTACCGAAGCGTTGGTTTCCATTGATGTAAACAGCGGAAAATTTATCGGCCGGAAAGATCACGACAGTAATTCTTTAAAAATCAATTTGATCGCCGCCAGGGAAATTGCCCGACAGGCCCGCTTGAGGGATTTCGGTGGTCTCATCATTATTGATTTTATCGATATGCTCAGCGAAGAGAATAAGAAAAAAGTGTTTATGGAGCTGCGTAAAGAATTTACAAAAGACCGCTCCATCACCAAGATCGAAAAAATAAGCCGTTTTGGATTGATCGAAATGACCCGGCAGCGGGTGCGCCCAAGCGTGGTGCACACGATAAACGACACCTGTCCGGTATGTAACGGCACCGGACTGGTTCCGACCCTCAACACCACGGTTTCTGCTGTGGAACGCTGGGTACAGCGCTACCGCTTCAGCCGCGGGGATCGCCGCATCACCATCCGGGTTACACCCGAAGTATATCGTTTTATGAATCGGGGACGCTACAACCGGCGTATGAAACTGATGTGGAAGTACTGGATGAAGATTAAACTGGTTCAGGATGAATCGCTTTCTCTTGGTACTTTTGAGGTTTACGATCGGCTGAATAAAACCCGTCTGGATCAGGGAGAGCAAATAAAAAAACAAAAAAAATAAATCCATTCTGATGCAATGCGATAGGCAACTCGATGCATTTTGGGCTAATGCAACGGATTAGTTTTTTGTCTTATATAAGTAGTGTCCGGTTTAGAATTGGGAATAGTCAATTAATGTCAGTGATATCAATTTGAAAAGCGATGTCTATTTTATAGGAACTTAAAATCAACCCACTTCTGTACCCTGAGCGAAGTCGAAGGGTAATCCCCTCCCTTTTTTTGGGAAGGGAGGGGAAATCCGCCGGCTGGCGGAAGGGTAGGGTTATTTTGAAGAAATTCTAATAAATTTTAGCTCATCACCATTTTATCGTACACTTTTGGTTAGCGATATAATGGGAAAATTTGTTTGACAATTAAAACCCATATAATTATATTAAACGCTCTTTTCTGATGAGAAAGATTTAGGAGATCATATAGATGCACGCAATAGTTGAAATTGCCGGGAAACAATTCCAGGTAGAGAAAAATAAAAACATTAAAGTCCCCCTGCTCGAAGCAGAGGGCGGCAGTAAAGTTGTATTTGACCGTGTCCTGACCTATACAGACGACGCCGGTGTTACCGAAATCGGGCAGCCTCTTGTGAAAAATATGAAGGTTACCGCCTCTGTAGTGGAACATGGCCGCGACAAAAAAGTGATTGTTTTTAAGAAAAAACGCCGTAAAGGGTATCAAAAGAAAAACGGCCATCGTCAGGGATTTTCTCTGATTAAAATTGAAGACATCAGTGTTGCGAAACCGACCAAAGCTAAAGCTAAAACAGAGGCAAAGCCAGCAGCGGAAACCAAAGCGGCAAAAGCACCGGCAGCTGCGAAGAAAACAGTTGCTAAAAAAGCACCCGCCGCTAAAAAAGAAACCGTTGCCAAAAAGGCTCCGGCTGCTAAAAAAGAAGCCAAGCCTAAAACGGAAACAAAAGCTAAAACCGCTAAGCCAAAAGCGGCTCCTAAAAAAGCAGCTGCTAAAGCGGAAGAAAAGGAGGCGTAATGGCTCATAAAAAAGGTGTTGGTAGTTCCAGAAACGGACGTGAAAGCCATTCCAAACGTCTTGGCGTTAAAGCGTTCGGCGGTGAGTATGTTACAGCAGGCTCCATCATTATGCGTCAGCGTGGTACCAAAATCCATCCCGGTAACAATGTGGGGATCGGTGGCGACGATACATTGTTTGCAAAAATTAACGGTTTTGTTCAGTTCGAACGTAAGGACCGTGACCGCAAGAAAGTAAGCGTTTACGCTGAACTTGTTTCTTAGAAACTAAGTTTTGATTTTAAAGCCCGTCGAAAGCCGGGCTTTTTTTTTGCCCGAAA
>JANTFQ010000225.1 GCA_024763405.1 Calditrichaceae bacterium | reverse complement strand
GTATGATCAATCAGCAGAATTCCATCAGAGCCTGGGACTTCGGTATTTTTATCGGTAAAATCACAAACAAAATCCTGATGGGAAATAGAATGCGGATCAAACAGAGGGGACGTAATGATGGAGGATCTTTCCCGGATTACATCTTCCGGATCGGCAGTGGTTGTAAACTCGAAACCCGCTTCGCCATATTGAAAGACACCATCAATAATAGCCGTGGAAACGAGCCGTTTATGTTCACCCTGCATGCCGCCTATTCCGCCAACCCACAATCCGGCATACGAAAGATGCTCAATACGTTCTTTTTCATTATTTGACTGGTAGCGATACTCACAGGAAGGCTGGTCTTTTAAAGCGTCCAGATATCCGTTGCCCAGAACTCCGTAATTTGTTACAGTGAGTCCAAGATTGCCAACATTATGATAATGCCGGTAATCATCGATGTGAGTTTTACTCAGTTTTTGAGAACGGCTATCACGGTATTTTCGGGCAGGGGTTTGTGCATTTAAAACTGAAAACAGCAAAAAACTGAGTACAATGAGAGAAGTTAACTTGGTCGTCATTTATTTTTGGTCCCTGGAAAGCTTAATATTCTAAAAACACACGAACAGGTATTTTAGCTCATTTATTAGTGCAGCGATTCCTATCAATTCGCATGTCATAAGCGCTAAAGTTAGCTCGTAAATATTAAATTTTGGTTAAAAATATGTTAAAAAGCAACGAGCGCAACGGAATATAAAAACATTAAATTCCAGCTACAAATATTTTTTGGCAGATTTGCAACTGTTAAAATTTCATAATGAGAAATGTTACCATTTGGGCGATCATAAAAATAATTACACCGGATTTTGAGTCAGGGACACAAACATATGAAAAGAGGTTACGCTTTGTTGTGCAATCACAGTCTATTCTAATCTCTTCTGAAAGCGCAGACTGGACAGGATAAAGGTGGCCAGGCCAAAAACGCCCATAGCCAACCCTTCTTTCCAAAGCAGCCCCATCTCGGTTCCCTTTAAATAAATCTCACGAATGACAACAATAAAATAGCGCAGCGGATTCAGATAGGTAATGCCCTGAATAAATGGCGGCATATTTTCAATGGGGATAAAGAAGCCGGATAAAAGTATAGCGAAAATCATAAAGAAATAAGCAATGAACATGGCCTGCTGTTGGGTCCGTGCCACAGTAGAAGCGAAAATACCAAGACCCAAAGTGGATAAAGCAAACAGCAAGGACATAAAATAGAGGGTGAAAATATTGCCTTTCATCCATAATCCAAAAATCAGACCCGCCGCCAGGATACCCACGTTAAGCAGTAAAAAAGCAACCACGATTAAAGGCAGAACTTTACCAAGAATCAGTTCGTAATTTCGAATTGGCGTTACCATCAATTGTTCCAGCGTACCGATTTCCCGTTCGCGCACGATGCTCATTCCCGTCAGGAAAGCAGTGATCAGCATAATCATGGTGGCCAGAATGCCGGGAACAATATTGTTAACGCTTTCCAGGCTGGCGTTGTATTGCATCCGCGGCTCGATTGCCGTCAAATGCACCTGGCGCATCCGGGCGCTGAGTCCCCCCGTTTCCTGCATCCATTCCTTCTGTAATTTAATGGAAATCTGATTTAAATAAGCCATCGCCACCCCGGCAGAATTCCCGTCCACGCCATCTACAACAGCCTGGATAACCGGATGAATGCCCATTTTTAAATCACGTTCAAAATTATCCGGAATAATAATAGCCATTTTTATACGACCGTGATCCAACGCCTGTACCGCTTCCTGCTCGGAATTTAGATTTCCTTCAAATTCAAAGGATTCGGTTACGCTAAAAGCATCGGAAAGCCGGGTACTCATTTGAGACTGGTCGTAATCTACAATGGCCAGGGGTACATGGTTTACATCGGTTGTGATGGCAAATCCCAGAATAACAATCTGGATAAAGGGCGCCCCGAAAATAAGACCGATAAAAGTCTTTTCCCGTAAAATCTGACGGAATTCTTTTTGAATAAGGTACAGAATCCTTTGCATATCTGCCTACTCCAGGGTCATGTTAAATTTGCGGATGCTGATCGCCAGCAGTAAAATCGTAATTCCGGTCAGGGCACCCATTTCCGGTAAAATATCCATTAAAGAACTGCCCTTTAAAAGAATTCCGCGAATAATCGTTAGAAAATGAGTGGCCGGTACCACATTACTAAGGTACTGAAAAATAAGCGGCATACTTTTTAAGGGAAATATAAATCCGCTCAGCATAAGCGTTGGCAGCAGCGTAATCATCATTGCCGTCAGCATGGCCACCTGCTGAGATTCTGTAATAGTGGAAACCAGCAGACCGAAACTCAAACCGCTCAAAACATAAATAATCAGACTAAGTAAAAGCAGCCACGGCGAACCCAATACCGGAACCCCAAACAGGAATCGTCCCATAATTAAAATCAGGATACTATCGATGAGACCGATTACCGTATAAGGAATCATTTTCCCGATTACAATTTGCAAAGGATGCACCGGACTGACCAGAATCTGTTCCATTGTACCCACCTCTTTTTCACGTACAATGGCAATACTGGTAAGCAAGGAGGTAATCAGCAGGATGATCACCGCAACCAGTCCGGGTACAAAAAAGAAATACGATTTTAAATCGGGATTATACAAAATCCGTGGTTCTACAGAAAACGGCATTTTTAATTGCGGATTCAGTTTGAAGTTAAACCTGGCGCTAATCTGAATCAGGTAATTACGAATGTAATTGGCGGCATTGGGGTCGCTGGCATCTACCAGGACCTGGATATTCGTTTCCGGCTGCGTTTCCAGTGACCGGGCAAAATCCGCCGGAATGACGATAATACAGCGCGCTTTTCGCTGCTGTAAAATATGTTCAAACTCCTTCTCCGGCACATCGCGGTCCGTGATTTTAAAAAACGTTGTGGAAGTGATATCATCCAAAAAAGCACGGCTTTGCGGGGTATGAGACTGGTCAACCAAAATGGTCTCGATTTGACGCATCTCCAGCGTAACGGCATAACCGAATAGTAAAAGCATTAAAATCGGCATTAGAATAATAATTATCAGGGTCTGATAATCCCGGATAATATGCCAGAATTCCTTTTTTGTAATACTAAATAAAATTCGATTCATAATGATTTCTTTTCTACAACCTGCATAAAGACATCCTGCATCGTATTAACGTTATATTTCGTTTTCAGCGTCTGCGGTTTTTCCAGTTCAATGATGGCTCCGTCGCGCATAATACTAACCCGGTTACAGTATTCCGCTTCATCCATAAAATGAGTGGTTACGAATATGGTTTTGCCCTGTTCCGCCAGGCGGTAAATAAGCAGCCAGAAATTTTTACGGGAAACCGGGTCTACCCCGCTGGTGGGTTCATCTAAAAAAATAATAGGCGGGTCGTGCAGCATGGCCGTACTTAACGCCAATCGTTGTTTCCATCCCATTGGAATAGAAGCCGTCAACGCATCCGCCTGGTCCTGTAATTTTAAGAACTCCAGCAGCTCATCTGTTTTGCTTGAAATTTGCGGACGGCTTAACCCGTACACTCCGCCATAAAAACGAATATTTTCGCGAACGGTTAAATCTTCGTACAGGCTGAAACGCTGGCTCATATAGCCGATATTTTTTTTGATGTTTTCGGGCTGGGTATAAACGTCAAACCCGGCTACGCTTGCCGTTCCGGATGAAGGCATCAAAAGCCCGCAGAGCATCCGGATGGTGGTTGTTTTTCCCGCGCCGTTCGCACCCAGAAAGCCAAAGATTTCTCCCTTTTGTACGGAAAAGGAAACCTGGTCCACGGCGGTAAACTTACCAAAGGTACGGGTTAGATTTTCAACTTCAACTGTAACCATATTATATCATTTTCATTAAATTATTGTTCGCCTTGTCCATTAATATTGAACTAGTATATCCCCCTTGTAAGGGGGGATTGAGGGGGGTATTTCCTTTTACAACTGTTTCTCACAACCCCCTACCCCCTTTTTTAAGGGGGAATATTTCTTGCTCTGAATTTTTACCACCTCGATTTTACTATCTCTTCATTAACGAAATAAACAAATCTTCCATATCCGGTTCAATTTCTTCAATCTGGTCTGTGGATATTCCCATTTGGGTTAACTCATCCACCAATCCCTGCTGACCGATTTTAGTATTATCTGTATAATGCACACCGTCTCCAAACAAGTCCACATCTGCGGCAAGTTTGGATTTCATTAATTTTTCATATAAAAGATGCGGATTCCCGCTGTGTATCAGGTACAGCGGGGCCTTAAACCCGGCAATCAGTTTATCGGGCTGGTCGACGGCTAATATTTTCCCTTCAAATATCAATCCCACACGGTCACAGAGCCGCGCTTCATCCATATAGGCGGTGGTGACTAAAATGGAAGTTCCTTCCAGGGCAAGGGTTTTTAAAATTTCCCAGAATTCCTGCCGCGAAACCGGGTCCACCCCAAAGGTGGGTTCGTCCAAAACGATGATTTCCGGCGCGTGCATCAGCATACAGGATAGCGCCAGTTTTTGTTTCAT